>CAIMZS010000221.1 GCA_903846015.1 uncultured Anaerolineae bacterium
GCCCAGCGAGCCGCCAGCCCGAGGGCATCGGTTTGTGCATCGGGAATTAAGAATTTTTCCCGTAGATTCAATATCAATTGTTTATCTTCATCTTTCGCCTGATTTGCCATGCGAGTTAATTGATAAGCCGCCATCCAGGTCCACGGGCCAAAAACCAGTTTGCCACCTGTGCGCCGCGCCTGTGCGATCTGGGCATGCAATGAAAGCAGGGTTTGCAATAAAGCATGTGGCAATCGATGGCTTTCAATACCATGTGCCAGAATATCGGCTTGCTGTTGAATTGCGGCAAACATTTGCCAATCCAGGGATACTTCCATGAAGGTAAAAGCGTCCTTGGTCTTTTTAAGGCCCTTGAAATCCTTCGCCGCGCTCTCAGCCTCGCCAGCTTGTTCGGCTGCCTGGTAAAGCGGAAAGCCCTTATCAACCATCGTCATCCCACCGGAAAGCGTTACAGCCGGGTTCTCACAAGCAAACATGCCAAAAGAGCGTCTGATACGGCGGGCAAATTCAGGCAGGGCATCCCATGCTCCAACAACAAACAAATCATCTCCACCAGAATATTGGACATAAACATGCCCTCTCAAATCATCCGTTGCAGAGGGATCATCAATCTGCGGCATTGCCAATTGGGGCAGCCAACCTTCAAAAAACATGCGCAACGAAAAAGACAGGCTGGCGGTACGAGACATGCTGGCCTTATTTCCAAACCCATTCTGGAATAACTTGCCAAGGTTATCGACATCCATCCGCAAGACACCCCAGCGCTGGAAGTTACAACCTGTACGCATCGGCTTTGCCAGATCATCAAAGGTCAATGGAGCACCGTTCCGATCGGTTGGCGTCAACCGGGCAAAAGGTCGATAAGAAATAACCTGCCGTAGCGCAGATAACCCATCCATCTGACCTGTATCAACCGGGCCAGTGATTGGGTTTAGATTCCAAATCCGCGCGAATTGGTTGATGGCTTGTTTCTCAATAGGCAGCTTTTCATCGGTCACAAATTGAATATCAAGACCAAAGGTTTTCAGAGCAGAATGCCAATCTGTGGCAAGCGAGGCTCCAACAGGAAGAACGGGGACACAGATAATATATTTGGCTCTCGGAAGAGTCATGCCCAACACTTCCAGACTCAAAACAAATTTTGATTTGAATTCCCCATCTTTGTCTTGCCCAAGCGTGGGTCCATCTTCACCGGTAACGTGGCAGAACTTGATTGGATCACCACCCAGGTTAGCTGGCGTCCCAATGGCTTCCAGCAATCTCTCAGGCGATGCCGCGGTAAAAGGTTGGCGTTTGGCCCGGTTGATGTCCTTGCCCAGGCGCTCACGAGCATGGTTGAAGGATTCGAAATCGGTATAGGACAATGGCGTCCAACGAAGCGTAACTCCCAAGGTGCCGCCATGCAAAGCCAATAACCGATCAGCCACATCCTGAGTGAGACGCTGCAAATCTTTTTCTGCAGATATGGGGGCTAAAAATTGAAATACTCCACCACCGTTATATAACAAGTTGGTGATCGGCAAATCAAGACTGGAAAGGGCATAGTGAGCAATGGCATCTGAGATCAACTGCACATAAAATGACCTTGCCCTCAAAGATTTTGCCGCTCCGCTTGAAGCCAGGGTATAAATAAAATTCTGCAAACCAGATAAATCAGCGCCAACCAAAAGGCAAATAGGCTGGCTTTTATCCTTCGTGCGCTGTTTACACCATTCGATGGAGCGCTTATCACTAGCAAGACAGGCAGAAATTGCGGCGGTTGTGCGGCTGTGATCAAAAAGTGATACATCGGGAACGCTCTGCCAGAAAGCCGATGGGATACTCCAGGCAAAATCTTGCAAAAGCGCGAACAAGTTTTCGAGATAAACCTGTCGATCATCCATTTTTATCAACTGGCGCGCCTGGCACTCTTTTTCAAATTCCTGCCAGAGATGGTCATATTCTTTTTGCGTTTCGCTCTTCCAGGCATTATTGGCGATCGAAACAGGAAATAGGCTGTCTCGATCGAGTGGATTGAGCCGCTTAAGCGGAAAATAACGAGGCTGGTTGTACTCATGCAAACTGCTAAAAACCGACTGCATTCGAGGAATGCGATTATCCTCGTCAGTTTCACGTTCTGATGATGATAGCCAGTCTGCCAACTGGATCCAGTAATCCTGATCGGATTTGGGGCGATGGTGATATGCCACCCCACTTAACATTTCACGCCAATTTTCGGGCACATGCTGCCTGACAAAACCATAAGATGCCAGCGCGTGCTGGTAACCATAATCACGCTCTGCATCTTTATTCCATGTTTCGGTCAGGCCAACCCCCGCCCGCTGCGCGAACTTGCCGATATCGTGCAGCAGCCCTGCCAGAGCCGCCATCAATACTTTTTCATCCATGCAGCCTCCTCGCTCTTCAATCCTCACTGTTCAATTGCAAATCAAAAATTTCAACAGTCCCTCTCACCAATACCCGCCCCCCTTGAGAACTGCCATCAAAGCATACCCCAAAGGGAACGAACTGTCATGCGGGTTTTCCCGTAATGAGTCGCTTTTAAATGAAGCGACCCACACTGTCAATGCGGGTAACATGATCCTGGCTTCGCGGCAAAGCGGCGGGTTGGGTAAAGCTGGCTCGGTTCAGAAAACAGACCATACCGCTCCCCCTCCTTTTGGGAATGAGACGATGAATCAATTATACAGAATTATTGCCCACTTTGCGCATTTTTGTACGAGCAATCTTTAAACCCGTGTCTTAACCTTGATTTTCTTGATTACTGGATTGCCATGATTTTAAGAGCCGGATAACCAGGGCCCATCCCAGTGTTCAGCCACCTTGCGACACCCGGAACGCATATGAAAGGCGCCCCGCACTAATCTGCGTCATCTTTAAAATCTGTCTGAACCGCAGATTAGACTGATTACGATGATTTCGCAGATGAAAGGCGCCCCGCACTAATCTGCGTCATCTTTAAACCCTGTCTGAAC
>CAIMZS010000222.1 GCA_903846015.1 uncultured Anaerolineae bacterium
AACCGTCACAGACATCAGCAAAACCGTCTTCATGAAAAGCCCCACTTGTTAAGGCATTAGCGCATCTGACGGGTGGTGGTTTTATTGACAATATTCCACGTATTTTGCCTGAGCATCTCAGCGCTGAAATATATAAAGGCACTTGGCCAATCCAACCCTTATGGCCATTTATTCAAAAAAAAGGTCATATCTCCGATGATGAGATGTATCGGGTGTTTAATATGGGGATCGGCATGATAGCTGTTGTCGATGAGACACGCGTAGATGAATTACGCTCGGTAATTCCAGAAACTGTTTGGGAAATTGGTACTCTGGTATCAGGGAAGAGAAAGATTATACTTTCTTGATCGTTAAAATTATTTGAATATTGATTAACTCACGAAATAAACATTTGGAGCCTGATATGAAGGAACTAATTCTCCGCTACGGCTGTAATCCGAACCAATCGCCCGCCCGAGTGTATTTGAAAAATGACGGCGAACTGCCAATCAAGGTATTAGCTGGCTCGCCCGGTTATATTAACATGCTCGATGCTTTCAATGCCTGGCAATTGGTCAAAGAATTAAAGGATTCACTTAACCTGCCCGCTGCAGCCTCATTTAAACACGTTAGCCCTTCCGGGGCGGCAGTTGCTATTCCGCTTTCCGAGACCCTCCGGAAAATTTATTTTGTCGATGATCTTGAACTTTCGCCACTCGCGACAGCTTATGCCCGCGCGCGTGGCGTTGACCGGTTATGTTCCTTTGGGGATTGGATTGCGTTGTCAGATATTGTCGATATCTCAACAGCGAAACTCATAGCCCGTGAGGTTTCTGATGGCGTGATCGCGCCTGGTTATGAATCTGAAGCGCTTGAGATTCTCAAAAAGAAAAAACAGGGCAAATACTCAGTCATTGAAATTGACCCAACCTACAAGCCCGTTCCTTTTGAGTCTCGTGATGTGTTTGGTATTACCTTTGAGCAGCGTCGCAATGATCGTCCAGTTTCGGCTTCGGATTTTACAAACATTGTCACTACTAATCATGAATTGCCAGATGCTGCGCAGCGAGATTTATCAATTGCCTGGATAACACTTAAGTATACTCAGTCAAATTCAGTTTGTTTTGTGACTGATGGTCAGACAATCGGTGTAGGTGCTGGACAACAATCGCGCATTCATTGTGTTCGACTGGCTGGTCAAAAGGCTGATATTTGGCGGTTACGTCAGCATCCGATAAGCATGAATTTGCAATTCAAACCTGAAATAAGACGCCCTGACCGTGACAATGCGATTGATCAATTTTTGCGGGATGATGTTACTCCTCACGAAAAAGATGCCTGGAGCGAGATATTCACCAGCATTCCTCGACAGATTTCAAGCGATGAGAGACGAATCTGGCTGGACAATTTGACCGGCGTGGTACTTGGCTCGGACGCTTTTTTCCCTTTTTCTGACAGCATTCATCGGGCAGCTGCGAGCGGGGTAAAGTATGTGCTTGAACCCGGTGGATCTGCCCGTGATGATGCCGTCATTCATACAGCAAATGATTATGGTATGACAATGGTTTTTTCCGGATTGCGTTTATTTCATCATTGAGACAATACTCCAAGGCGATTCTTCATAAACCTTGGATGATCAGGATGTAAAAGGTTTTTGAAAATGCCAGCAAGACTTGTGGTTCTTATCTCAGGAAGTGGATCTAATCTGCAAGCTATCCTAGAAGCGCAAGCCTCTGGCGAGTTATCTGGGCAGGTTGTTGCTGTTTATTCAAACAAATCTGATGCTTATGGGCTTGTACGAGCAGAAATGTTCGGTGTACCCTCCATCGTTTTTCCAATTCGAGCTGGCGAGTTTCGTGAGGAGTATGATGCCAGGCTGGCCGAAGATGTAGGCAGGCAGAATCCTGATTATGTTATCCTTGCTGGTTGGATGCGGTTGTTGTCATCAGTTTTTCTGAAGCAATTCCCTGGGAAAGTAATTAACCTTCATCCAGCCCTGCCCGGTTTTTTCGCTGGTACGCACTCTATTCAAAGGGCTTATGAAGCCTGGACTCGTGCAGAAATTGATCACAGCGGAGTAATGGTGCATCTAGTTCTGGATGAAGGTGTTGATAATGGGCCCGTGCTTGCTACTCAGAAAATATACTTTCAACCCGGCGAGTCTATGCAAGAATTTGAAACCCGGGTGCATACGATTGAGCATACTTTACTCGTTCAAACGATCAAATATGTTATTCAAGGTATTGTTTGATTGATTTGATTTTTACTTTCTCCATTTTATAACTGAAAAGAGGAACTTTCCATGCCGATAGCAATTCTCTCTGTCCATAACAAAACAGGTCTAATTGAATTCGCGTCTGGTTTAGCAGAGCTTGGTTGGGTGTTGTTAGCATCCGGAGGAACTGCAAAATCTCTGCGAGAGAACCACATTGTTGTCACCGAAGTGGCTGAATATACTAAATCCCCAGAGATCCTGGGAGGAAGGGTAAAAACTCTTCATCCAGCAATTCATGGAGGTTTGTTGGCTCGTCCAACAGAGATTGATCATTTACAGCTTACCAAGCTCGGCTGGGATTTTATTGATCTTGTCGCTGTCAACCTTTACCCATTTGAACAGACTATTGCCAGACCGGATGTCAGTTATGCCGACGTGATTGAGAATATTGATATTGGCGGTGTGACATTGATTCGATCTGCTGCTAAAAATCACGAACGGGTTACTCTGGTTTGTGACCCTGCGGATTATGATTCTGTCTTGGAGAAATTACGTAATGGTGGCGTTTCGGCAATAGATCGTAAGACTCTGGGGGTAAAAGGTTTTGGCGCAACGGCTCATTATGACACGCTTATATTTACATATTTGAGTGAACGAGAATTAGACTGATAATGACATCATCAATTAAGATGTGATGTTTCATCTCTGGAATAGGGTTATTTTTTTGTTCACTGATTAGTGGGGTATTACTGTTGATTATATGGCGATCAGATAAATTATCCTGTTACCAGGTACAACTGGGGCAAGTTGTGATTCCTGCAAATTTCCCAACCTTTTTATACATCGTTACATTGGAAAATGGTTCACCCAGGATGCCATCGTGAATGGCCCAAGATCGAAGCCGAATACTGTTTGCAGCTTCTGGCGGACGAAATGGACTCGAATTATTGAGCTGGTTATGAAAATTGCCACCACTGGCGAAACCCGCTTCGATTCGTTCCATCATTTTACGGCCAATTTGATAGGCGAATCCATAGCGTTCAAAGATAACGGCATTATGATAATAAAGAGGTTCAACGAAATATATATCATGCCCCAGACTGGATACGAATTTCTCAAAGGATAGAATGGCTGGAGATAGCAACCGCAAGCCATGACGAACTTGGCCCGGCGCATGCTTTGCTTTCATGGCTGCTTCTTCGGCTGGTAAATTGCGATTAAAGGTACCGAAGCGGGTCATGGAGCCATCTGGCATCCGATCAACATCGAAGCGCGCGGAATCTGGATCGTTTAGAATATAAAGTAAAATGTGAATTTGCCCATTCATGGTATCAGTCAGGTGACCGTATAAAATGGGGTCAGGAAAGCGTTGTTCGTGGTATAGATATATTTCTACATCAGTGCTTCCAGGTGCATACTTGAATTGAAGAAAGTTGGATGCTCGAATTGCCTCGAGAGAAGGCAGGTTGAAACGATCTAGCAATTCTTTTGGCACGGCGCGCCCATAGATTTCCCGTTTTTTTTCATCAGGTAAAAGGTTGATCCCACCTATTGTGGAGGGTGTCATGGGTTTCCTCCGATCTGTTATATTCTCGAGTCGCGCGCCGATTCTCGCTCCTGGTCGCGTTTGGCGATAGTATCCCGTTTATCGTGCAGTTTTTTGCCTTTAGCAAGCGCAATTTCGATTTTTGCGCGCCCGTTCTTTATATACACTTTCAAAGGTACAATGGTCACGCCTTTTTGCCGAACATCATTCCACATTTTGCGGATTTCTTTTTTGTGCAGCAAAAGCCGACGGCGGCGCTTAGGATCATGGTTGAAGCGGTTGGCTTGTTCATAAGGGGCAATATGAGCTTCAATGAGCCATGCTTCCTTGCCTCCTTCGATATCAACAAAAGCCTCCGCAAGGCTCATTTGCCCAGCGCGAATGGATTTTATTTCTGAACCTTGTAACGATAGCCCCGCTTCAAATCGTTCCAAAAGGAAATATTCAAAACCAGCTTTTCGATTAGAGGCAACGGTCTTATAGTTTTCTTCGCTCATAGTCATCAAGATTGTAACATGTGGTGATGAGATTGTGCATGATTCGTTTAATTATGTTCGTTTAATTATCCCCATTTTAGGATGACAATTCCAGCAATTCCACGCATTATTCCAAAGACAAGAAGCGCAATTGGTAGGTTGACAGTTTCAGCGATAAGTGGACCAAGCAGAGAACCTATCAAAATAGAGGCATTCAAGATGATGTTATACCAGGCCAGATGAGCGGGGCGATCATTTTCTGGGCAATGTTCGATAATATAATTGGTTAAGGCCCCTCCCACCAGTCCCCAAGCCAGACCGCCAATGATTGAAACGCCATAATACTGCCAGGTTTGATTTGTAATTGACATTAAGATTGGGTAGAAAGCCATCCCTATAACCCCCCAACCGGTCACATTTTTATGCCCAATCCACCTCACAAGTTTATTAAGTTGGCTCGATCCGAAGAGTACAGTTAAATAAAATAATGCGGTTCCGATACCCAGGTTTTGGTCTGTAAGTTTAATTTGATGGACGAAGTATAGTGGGAAAATTGGTAGTGCCAGGTACTGTGCAATATGAAAACCTAACATTACCAGAAGTGTGGATCGATATGGAGTTGACCAAATATCGATTCGTAAAACAGTCATCCAGGTTTGCTTGGAAATCCTCCCATTTAGTAGCGATGCTGATTTTTGTGAAGAATTAACGGATAGCGTATTTGGCTGAAGAGGTTTGATAAACAAGAGATTGTAACTACTCATTGCTGCGCCGATAAACCCTATGACGAATATTATTTGATAATTTAGTGGGAATTCAATGTGGTCAAGGAGATAGCCGCTTACAAGTGATGTGATCATAAACATGACTGATAGGATGCTATTGCGAATGCCGGCTACGTGGGCCCTCCAATCAGTCGGAACTGATTCGGCGAAGAGATTGCTAAACCCCACAGTAAAAGCAATTAACGGCATACCCATCAATAAGCTCAGAAAAATAAGAAACCAGATTTGTTCTCTGGTATTCAGCAGCCAGGGTAATGGTACATAAAGCAAAAAGCCTATCCTGTAAAATATGGATGCCCAGAATACAGCCCGGCCTCGAGTGCGTGTTTCAAGCCAACGCCCGGCAGGAATGGCAAATATTAGGCTGACGGTGGCCGACACTGCACCTAACAGTCCGATTTGGATACCAGTGGCCCCGAGTCGCGTTGCATAAACGTTTAGGAAATTAACTGCAGATCCACTTAATACACCAAACCATGCCATATCATAATACAGGTGTGTGAAGTTTGATCGGTATTCGGCGGGGATTACCTGATTATTAAAAAGCTTTTTTATACCTATCACCTGATAACGGGTCTTTCTTTAGAATGGGAAGAGAATGATGAAAATAATCTGAATTCTTTATCCAAGCAAGTCTGATGATAATAAATTATTGATAAAAGCATGATTATCAGCAATAAATCTGACAACCTGTTATATTTTCTGTTCGATAATTATGATAAAAATGTGCCGCCATGAGCGAAAGTTGTACGAAGTGATTCTTTCCCTTGAACATTATCGATGTATACACCGTTTCGGCTGCGAGATGAATGTATTATGTCCCAGCCTCCCAGGCTTATCCCTACATGGGTGATATCGCGGTTTTCTTCACCTTTTCCAAAGAAAAGCAGATCGCCAGGTAAGAATGGTGGATTGGAAGGTTTGCATAATTTCGCTTGCATATCTGCATCCCGGGGGATTTTGACTCCCACCCAATTATGAAGCAGCCTGGCAAAGCCAGAACAGTCAATGCCATTTGCAGACACTCCCCCCCAAAGGTATGGAACCCCGATCATTTGGTGGGCATCTTGAATTATTTGATCTCGGCGCGCTTCAATGGTATCAGGTATTGAATCCAGAGCACGCAAACTGGAAATGGGTAACCAACCTTTGGCGCCGCAAATAACCTCTGCCCAATCTTGGTTTGTGGAAAGGGCCTTTATCATTGTGCCACAATAAATACGGGTAAGAACAGGCGCATTATTTTCCGGGCGGGTTCTAATTTCTGTTAGAGGTGCCAGAACAATGTGTGATGGCTCCGGGTCGATTTGATCGGTAAGGTAAGGTTTATAGGCATAGGACAGATAGCCATCAGTTTGGCGTGTGAATACCCAGCCTGCATGTTCGGCAAGAATTTCTATTTTCTCTCCATACACCAATTGACTGGACATTTCCGCCAGGAAGGAAGCAGATGTATGAGTGCTGGTCAGGTTGGTTGCGACCGCCATGATGGGATTATCTGGCTGGCGCAAAACTTCTATGCCGCAGGTGTCAATGCGTAAGTTATTAAATCTACTGGAGATTGAATTGGTTAGAAATTCGAGGTCGTCATGTTCAAGTACACAGCCTGTGAGCGATATCTGGTCCATTGTGAATGAATTTACTTTAATATCGAAGACAGCCAGACGCGGATCATTTCGTTTTTGTGCGAGATCTATGATTAGTTGCTGAATGGTTTCAATCATGAACACTCCACCTATGGGTGCAAATCGACCGTAAAATCATAATCGTATTTTAGCCCAAAATTGCTTAATTCTATAGGAAATTATATTAGCTGTTGGGGAAAGGCATACCAGGCGGTAGGCCTCGAGTGTCAAGCAAATTGCTATATTGAACCTTACTTTGGAGGGTAAAATTAATGGGTGAATCGCGATAATTAATCAGAATGAGCCTGTACTAAAATTTATGCGGCGATGAAAGGTTTGTATGCCTGAAATTCAAATAAATCAAGCTAGTATTTATTATCGCATCTATGGAGAAGATCACTTGGACCGTGTGCCTTTGTTATTGATTCATGGATCAACAATTAATGGAGAAATCGATTGGGGCGAAGCTGCGCCCCGACTGGCTTTGGATTATAAAGTTTATTTGCCGGATTGCCGCGGGCATGGTAAAAGCACCAATCCTGGTGGATGTTATTCCTTTAAACAGATGGCCGATGATTGTGCCTGTTTTGTGAAGGCGATGGGTTATGATCGTATGCATATTATCGGACATTCCAATGGTGGTAACGTGGCGCTTGTAACACTTTTGGAACACCCAGAAGTTACCCAAACCGCGATTTTACAAGCTGCCAACGCTTATGTAACTGATTATCTCCGCCAACGTGAGCCAATTGTTCTTGATCCAGATTATTTTGAAGAACATAACCCTGAAGATGTAATCCAGATGATTGCTGCGCATAGTGAAACTCACGGTAAGGATTACTGGCGTGTTTTGTTGGCCCAAACGCTGAAGGAAATCATTAGCGAGCCGAATTATAACAAGGCTGACCTTGCCAGGGTGAAACTCCCAGTGTTTTCCATCATGGGGGCTGATGATAGAGTTAACGCACCAGATGAGCATGCCCAGTTTCTTGCTGAAAATATTCCTGGATCTGAAG
>CAIMZS010000223.1 GCA_903846015.1 uncultured Anaerolineae bacterium
ATGGTATTTAAGCGAACTATTCTTCTAAAATACTTCGCCGGTTGAAAAATGAAGCACGGTTCGGAAAGAACCAATTTGTGGTTCTAACACCTTTACATTTTAGGTAGAATATTTGGCACGGTTTTTGCAGTCAGTTGTACAGATTGAAGAGCGAAGTGCAGACCCCCTCCCTGCCCTCCCCCAAACGCAAAGACCGCGTTTAGGGGAGTAAGTTTCCTGCTGACGTGGTTTGCCTGTCTCCTGCCCCTATTTTCGTACTTTGAAAATGGGGGCAGGTCGGGATGAGGGTCGATTTGGCGAATCAAAATGCGCAATTATTTTTAAAGCTTTTTTTACTTGATGTGATCGGTAGTCTTTATTATTTGTATTTGGCCTGGGCTTTATTCCTAGAAATTGTGACTGTCTCCTTAAGGATGACACCGTGAACCAGAGAAATTTGCAAACTATTTATGAGAGCAATGAAGATCGGCAATTGGCGCGCATACTATCCAACCTCATTTGGGTTGCGTGGGGACAGTACCTGATCGTCATTTTGAGCAGTCTTTTTTATAACAGCGATTGGAAGTTGATAACCGCAGCAATGGCAGGCAGCGCTTTGCTAATCGCAGCAATGCTCTTGCTCTGGCGCGGAAAATTGCGCGCCAGCAGCCTGCTGATGGTGCTGAGTACGCTGGGCACAGTGACTGTTATCGCTACAATCGGACAGGGCATTCGTGACCTGGCCATGCTCGCCATTCCGATCATCTTTATCTTCGCAGGGCTGACTTTGAACCGGGTCCTTTTCAGGTTATGCGTCGGTCTGGCATTGGCGGCGGTCTGCTGGTTGGTCTTTGGCGAAATCTTCGGCTGGTTTGTCACAATACCCTTCGCTGGAGAAATGGCAACCTGGTTATATCTCATCAGCACGATAACGATTTTACTGGTAGCAGCCCTGGCGGTGGAACTGCTGACGAGCAACATGCGCAACAGTTTGGACCAGGCTCGCCAGGAAATCGCGCAGCGCATGCGCGCGGAAGAACGCGAAGCACTTTCTTTAGCCGAAGTGAAAAACAACGAGAAACGCTTCCATGCGCTCATTGAACACGGGCGTGACAATATTTCTCTGGTGGCGGCGGACGGAACTTTGCTATGGGAAAACCCAACGGTTAACAGTATTTTGGGCTATATGCCAAATCAATTCGTGGGGCACAATATTTTTGAACTGATGCACCCCAACGATCAGGCCTTGATCCGCGACCTGTACGCGCAGGTCGTTCAATCCGCGGGGAGTATTCAGGAGGGAGAATTCCGACTGTTGCACGCCGATGGTACCTGGCGCTGGATCGAGAGCTCTGCCAAAAACCTGTTGGATAAACCCGGTGTTCAAGCCATTGTGCTAAATTATCGTGACATCACCAAGCGCAAGCAGCTGGAAGAATCACTTAAGCAAAGCGAAGCCAAATACCGCAAGATAGTGGAAACCACAAATGAGGGCGTCATCGTTTTGGACCGCGATACGCGCACGACATTAATCAACCAACAAATGGCTGCCATGCTCGGCTACACGATCCCGGAGATACTCGGGCAAAAACTCGAAGCGCTGCTGTTTGAAGCTGATTTGGGCGACCATCAGGCGCAGATGACCTTGCGGGCACAAGGACAAAGCTCAATCTATGAACGCTGCTTCCGGCGCAAGGATGGCAGCAGACTCTGGACGCTCATTTCGGCGACCGCCACGACGGACACTGAAGGCAATTTCGACGGCGCGTTTGACATGATTACCGACATCACCGAGCGCAAGCACACCGAAGAAGCGCTGTATGAAAGCGAAGCGCGTTTCCGCTCGATGTTTGAAACGCATGACGCCATCATGCTGCTGATCGAACCCTACACGGGCTTAATCCTGGAGGCAAATCAAGCCGCCACGAATTTTTACGGTTACGCCAAGTCCACCCTGTGCGCCATGCGCATTGAAGATATTAATACTTTACCGCCCGCGCAAGTGGTGGCTGAACGTCAGAAAGCCTTATGCGAGGAACGCAATTACTTTATTTTTCCTCACCGCTTGGCCAACGGGGAAGAACGCCTGGTAGAAGTCCATTCATCCCCGATTGCTATTCAAGACAAACAGGTGCTTTTCTCCGTGATCCACGACATCACCGAGCGCAAGCGCGCGGAGGATGCGCTGCGGGAAAATGCCATTCGCTATCGAACCCTTTTGGACAACCTGCCCCAATTCGTATGGCAAAGGGATCTCGATTCTGTCTTTGTAGATGGCAATGCCGCCTGTGCGCAGATGCTTGGTACAACGGTCAAAGAGTTGGCAGGCAAAACCGATTACGACTTCTATCCCGTCAACCTGGCTGAAAAGTATCGCGCTGATGATCAGCATATCATTGAGAACGGCGCAAGCGAAACATTCGAAGAACGTTTTCTGGTAGACGGCAATGAGCATTTTGCCCGCACCACAAAAGTGCCTCTACGTGACGACACGGACAGGATTTATGGCACTCTGGGTATTGCCGAGGACATCACCGAGCGCAAGCGCTCACACGAGGCATTGATGGAGAGTGAAGCGCGCTTCCGAGAGGTGCTGGAGAATTCGCTGGACGCATCCTATAAACGCAACCTGAAAACCAACCGGTACGAATATCTCAGCCCTGTCTTCAAGCGGATTTCAGGCTATACACCCGAAGAGTTTGAAAATTTGCCCCTTGAAACCGTGGTGAATTTAATGCATCCCGACGATCATGCGATCAGTGAGATAGAGGTTGCCAACTCCTTATCCTTGGGGAAAGGCATGTCCAACAAATGGAATTATCGTTTGAAGCACAAGGATGGGCGCTATCGTTGGATCCAGGATCAATGTATCCTTGTGCGGGATGAGCAGGGACAGCCGGCGGCGTTGATTGGCAGTGTGAGCGACATCACCGAACGCAAGCAAACGGAAGCGAAAATCCGTGCCACGCTGGAGGAAAAAGAGACCTTGCTGCGTGAAGTCCACCACCGCGTCAAGAACAACCTGCAAGTTATCATCGCGCTGATCAAGATGCGCGCCCGCTCGGCACAAGATTCTGGGACGCTCCAATTTCTCACTGAACTGGAAGGCCAGGCGCATACCATGGCGCTGGTCTATGAGCAATTGTATCAATCTGAAAACCTGGCGCAGGTCAGCATGTCGCAGTACTTGCGGCAGCTCACCGCCAATGTGCTGGATACGTACGGGCGCCGGGACGGCATCCAATTTCATCTCGACGCTGCCCTCGCCCTGGATGTGGCGCAAGCGACACCCTGCGGTTTGATTGTGAACGAACTATTCTCCAACATCATCAAATATGCGTTTCCGCCCGGTTTTACGGAAACACCTATCGTGAGCATTACGCTGCGGCAAGAGGATGGCACCTATCACCTGACGGTCAGCGATAACGGGGTGGGATTCCCATCCGGATATGACTGGCGCGTGGGCCAGTCAATGGGTCTACGTCTGGTCAATTTGTGGGTGACGCACCAATTGGGCGGCACATTGGCGGTCAGCGAAAAACCCGGAACGACGTTTGAGATCGCATTTGATTTAAAGGACTAAAGCACAAATGGATACTCCTGCTCAAATTCTAATTGTCGAAGATGACGCCATCCTCGCCACCGAACTACAAGAAACGCTCTCGAAAATGGGTTATCAGATCAGCGGGCTGGCAGCGACTGGTAAATCGGCGGTTGAATCCGCGCTGGCGCAAAAACCAGACATCCTCCTGATGGACATTCGTCTGCGCGGCGCAATGACTGGCATCCAGGCGGTTGGGCAGATCCATCAACAACTCGATATCCCGGTTGTTTACCTGACCGCTTTCGCCGATGAAGCCTTTTTACAGCAGGCGAAGATCACGGATGCGTATGCCTACCTGGTCAAACCGGTGCGTGAGCATGAATTACGCGCTGGTTTGGAAATGGCGCTTTACAAGCACGCTGCCGAACAGCGCTTTCAACACCTCAATCAGATTTTGCGCGCCGTGCGCGATGTCAACCAATTAATCACGCGTGAGCAGAACGCACAGCACCTGGTGGATGAGGCTTGCCAAATCCTCTTGCGCGCCCACGGCTACCGCTTTGTCTGGATTGGTCAAGCGGCAGGCGACCGTCTTAAACCGCTCGCACATGCCGGCGAGGGCCAAGCGCTGCTCAGGCACATTGTCGCGAGCGCCACTCCCGAACAAGGCCTGAAACTGCCCGGCACAGAAGCGGCCCGCACCCGGCGCGTGGTGGTTTGCCATGACATGCTCAATGATGAACGCTATGCGCCCTGGCAGCAGGAAGTCAATCAGACTCTTTTTTCCAGTACAGTCGCCATTCCCATTCTCCACGAGGACAGTCTGTTTGGCGTGATAAGTGTCTATTCCGACCAGACCAATATTTTCGGTGCAGAAGAAATCGATTTGCTGTCTGAGATGGCAGGCGATATCGCCTTTGGCTTGAAAAGCATTGCCCGAGAAACCGAACGCAAACAGGCAGAAGAAGCGCTGCGCGAAAGCGAGCAAAAACACCGCACGCTTTTCGAGAGCATGTCTCAGGGCGTCATTTATTACAACACGAGTGAAAAAATAATCTCCGCCAACCCGTCCGCAGAAAGAATGCTTGGACTTTCGTTTGACCAGTTACAGGGCAAAACCTTTTTGCACAAAGCCTGGAAATTGATTCGCGAGGACGGCTCAAATTTACCCGATCAGGCACATCCCGTCGCGCTGGCGCTGCGCACCGGTAAATCGGTCGAACATACCATCCTGGGAGTTTTCAACCCGAACACAAACGCGACCATCTGGTTGTCACTTAGCGCGATACCGCTTTTTAATCCGAATGAAAAAGAACCCTATCAGGTCTATGCCACCTTCGAGGATATCACCGAACGCAAACTGGATGGGGAAAAACTGCGCAAAAGCGAAGCGCTTTTCCGTGCTGTGGTCGAACACAATCACGATGGAATCGTCTTGATGGACGCAGAGCGCAGACCCTTTTACGTCAGCCCGTCCTACACGCAGATCAGCGGATATTCACCCGAGGAATGGATTGGAAGGTATGGACCTGATTTTGTCCATCCCGACGATCGGGAAATTGCCGCCAATGTTTTCCGCGAGGTTCTCCAATCGCCGGGCGGGATGGCAAGGGCCACGTATCGTGTTCGCCACAAAATGGGGCATTGGTTCTGGGTCGAAACAAATGCGACCAATTTATTGCATGACTCGGTCATCCGCGCGGTTGTGCTCAACAGCCGCGACATCACCGCGCGCAAGCTGGCGGAAGATGCGCTCCACGAAAGCAATAATCAGATGGAAATGGCGCAGATCATTGGTCATACTGGTTCCTGGGTTTTTAACTTTGAGACGGGGAAAATTTGGGGAACGGTCGAGGCGCATAGAATATTTGGGTATGCCCCTGTTGCTGGAGATTTTCTCCTTGATGATATCGAATCCTGTATCCCGGAACGTGAGCGTGTTCACCAGGCGCTGATTAACCTGATCCGCACTGGACAAGAATACGATCTTGAATATGAAATCCAGCCTGCAGATGGTTCGTCTCCAAAAATAATTCATTCAATCGCCAGACTTGAAAAGGATGCGAAGGGAACCGCCAGTAAAGTTTCAGGATTCATTCAGGATGTCACTGAGCTCAAGCGTGCCGAAGAAGACCGCATGGCCCGTGAAATCGCCGAACGAGCCAATCGCGCTAAGAGCGAATTCATCTCGCGCATGAGTCACGAACTGCGCACCCCGCTCAATGCCATTCTGGGTTTCTCTCAATTGCTGAAGATGGGCGAACTCAAACCAAACCAGGCCCGCGACGTGGAGCAGATCTATAAATCAGGCCGTCATCTGCTCACCCTGGTCAACGAAGTACTCGATATCGCCCGCATCGAATCCGGAAAATTGCACATCGCCCCAGAACCGGTGCAGTTGGAAGAAGCCTTGCGGGATGCCATCGAATTGATCCAGCCGCTGGCCAGTGCGCGCCGCATCTCCATCAGCCAGGAAATTCTTACCGCAGCAGATATATGGGTACAAGCCGACCGCCAGAGCTTCAGACAGGTACTGCTCAACCTGTTTTCCAATGCTGTCAAATACAATCGTGAAGGCGGTGAGATTGCCATCTCTACCAGTCTGACCATTGATGGTCACATGCGCCTGCAAGTGCGCGATACTGGCGAAGGCATCCCGCCCGACAAAATGGAGCGCCTGTTCGTGCCATTCGACCGGCTGGGCATGGAATCGATTGAACAGGAAGGCACTGGTTTGGGGCTGGCGCTATCCAAGGGCCTGGTGGAAGCCATGGGCGGTCGCATCGGCGCCTCTTCACGAAACAAGCCAGGCGAAGGCAGTATCTTCTGGCTCGAGCTGAAACTGGCGACCGAAAGATTGACGGAAACCATCCTGGCCGAAGTGGATGGACTCATTACCAGTCAAATGCGTTCCGAACGCGGCCTGGTGCTTTACATAGAGGACAACCTCCCCAACGTCAAACTGGTGGAGGCGATCATGGAGCGCCTGCCGCAGGTCAAAATGATCACCGCATTGCAGGGTCGCCTGGCGTTGGATCTGGCGAAAGAACACAAACCTGACCTGATTCTGCTCGACTTGCACCTGCCGGATATGCTCGGCTCGGAAGTATTGCGCCAGTTGAAAGCCGAGCCTGTCACCCAAAAAACACCGGTCATCATCATCAGTGCCAACGCAATGCCCATGCAAATCGATGAACTGCTGGCGGCTGGCGCGCGCACCTACCTGACCAAACCGATCGACATTAAAAATTTCCTGAAAGTGGTGGAAGATTCTCTGATGGAATTACCGAAAACACTCCCCAAGGATGAGTAAGCTATGCCCAATTCTTCCCTGAAAAGTGCGCGCATCTTGATCATTGACGATCAAGAGTCGAATATCGCCTTGCTCGAAAGTATGCTCGAACGGGAAGGCTACACCGATCTGAAAAGCACAACTGACTCACGGCAAGTCAGCGCGCTTTTCGATCAATTCCAACCCGACCTGATCTTGCTCGATTTGCGCATGCCGCACCTGGATGGATTCGCGGTGATGGAACAGTTGCGCGAACGCCTGCTGGCACAGGTTTACCTGCCCATCCTGGTGCTGACCGCAGACGTCACGGACGAAACCAAACTAAGGGCCCTGGCTGTGGGAGCCCGCGACTTCCTGACCAAGCCCTTCGATTTGACCGAAGTCAGCCTGCGCATCCGCAACCTGCTGGAAACGCGTTATCTGCACCTGCAGCAGAAAAACCAGAACCAAATCCTGGAGCAAAAAATACAGGAACGCACCGCTGAGCTGGGCAAGCGCGTGGGAGACCTGGCGCTGATCAACGCGCTGAATACTGCCATTAATAAAGGCGATGATCTCCAAAAGATCGTTGCGCTGATGGCCAAAGAACTGCATCACATCTTTAATTGCATTGGCAGCATCACGGCCTTCCCCGCCTCGGACAACCCCACGCGAACCGGGTCAGACAGCCCCAATTCACTGCGCATCGAGCATATCGAATTCCAATCTCCCCTGGCGGACCAGATCGAGAAGCTGGCTGGCGCCAGTATCTGGGCCATTCCGCTGCAAATCCCCATGACCGGCACCGGGCAGTTTGCCCAGGTATTGCGCACAGGCCAGCCGAAAGCCATCAACGATGCCGAGACCATCAAGGCTGTTTTGGCTGAGTATACCGAGAACAAACTGCTCAAAAGTTTGGTCGCGCAGGTTTATACCATTCTGGGGATTGGCTCCATACTTTTGATCCCCTTGATTTCAGGGACCGAAATTTACGGGCTGCTCGAGATGGCTCGAACAGAAGCGACCAGCGAAGCAGAGCTTTACCGTGTTCAGAGCATCGCCGGGCAATTAACTACCGCCATTGGGCGCCGGCGAGCGGAAGAACGCATCCTGCAAAGCGAAAAGAAATTCCGTGAACTCTTTCAGGTCAACAAAGATGGCATCGCCATATTTCAGGTCAATCCGCACGGTCCTCCCGGAACTTTTGTCGAGCTCAATGACGCCGCTCCCAAAATGCTCGGCTACACCCGCGCAGAAATGCTCAGGCTAACCCCGATGGATCTTGAACCTTTTGCGACCCAGGCTCAATTGCGAGCCAGGACATCCGAATTTGACTCTCAAGGCATCGTTAATTTCGAAACAGTGCTCCTGCACAAAGATGGGCATCCAGTTCCTACCGAGTTTACCGCGCAGATGATCCAATATGAAGACCAGCCTGCCATCATGAATATTGTGCGCGATATCAGCGAGCGTAAGCAGCGTGAAAACGAATTGCAAGCCATCGCCAGTTTGAACGCGGCTTTGCGCACCGCAGGGACTCGTGCCGAGATGTTACCCGTGATTGTTTCACAGTTGGTCGCCTTACTCAACTGCGAAACAGTCTCCATCGAAATCACCGATCCGCTGAGCGGAGACGTTGTAACAGAAGCAGCGCATGGCGCCTGGGCAGCTATACCAGGCACACGCAAAAAAAACAGCACCGGATTTAATGCCATCATCAGCCAGACACGACAGCCTTATTTCAGCAACGATTTAAAAAATGATCCCAATCTTGCCTATCCAGAATGGCTCCACGCTGATATTCACGGCTGTATTGGTGCGCCACTTATCGCGCAAGAACACCTGATCGGTTTTGCATGGATGGGTCGCAAAACTGAAGTTTCCGAATCCGAAGTCCGCCTGTTTACCGCCGTCGCCGATATGGCCGCCAACGCCATTTACCGCGCCACGTTACATGAACAGACTCAAAAATATGCAGCTGACCTTGCGCTAGCATACGATACGACCCTGGAGGGCTGGGCGCACGCGTTGGAACTGCGCGATCAGGAAACCGAAGGGCATACCCGTCGTGTGACTCAAATGACCGTTGAGCTGGCGATAAAAATGGGTGTTGGCACCCCCGAACTGGAGAACGTTCGACGCGGAGCGCTTTTGCACGATATCGGAAAAATGGGCATTCCTGATTCTGTTTTGCTCAAACCGGGCACACTCAACGAACGCGAGTGGGAGATCATGCGCCGCCATCCAGAATACGCATACCAATTTTTAGAATCGATTGAATATTTGCGTCCGGCATTGGATATTCCATACTGCCATCACGAAAAATGGGACAGCAGCGGCTATCCGCGCGGGTTGAAAGGCGAACAAATTCCATTCCAGGCGCGTATCTTTGCGATCGTGGATGTATGGGACGCGCTGAGATCCGATCGTCCGTATCGCAAGGCATGGACAAAGGTACAGACAATGACCTACATCGCGGAACAAAGCGGCAAACATTTTGATCCACAGGTTGTGCAAGCTTTTTTGGATATAATCGGAAAATGAACTGCAAGAAACTGAACGATTCGGGCGTCACCCACTGATTTTTATGAAATAGAGGTTCACAACCTATGTCAGGCGCCAAAGAACTTGATCCACAAACAAATTCAAGCCAAACGCTCATCGAGAAAATCGATGCTTTGAATGACCTGGCCTGGGATTTGCGCCATAAAGAATTCGAGCGCGCCCTGGATATCTGCCAGAACGCTCTCGAACTCTCCACCACAGGTGAATTCTCCGCAAAAGCCTACCAGCGTGGCCAGGCCACCAGCCTGACCACGCTGGCTTTTTTGAACCACCAGGTAGGGAAATTTGATATAGCCCTGGGGCAATGTTTCCAGGCCACGATGCTGTTAGAAGCGCTGCCACCGACGCGAGTCAATATTGACGCCTGGCGAATCACCAGTTTGATCTCTTTTTTTGTTGGGGACTTTGCTCGCGCGTTAGACTTTGGGCTCAAAGCATTACGACTGGCGCAAGAATTGAAACTGGGGGAACAAGAAGCCTCCGTCTGGGATGGTCTCGCCCTGGTCTATGAGGCCTCCGGTGATGCGCCGTTGGCAGCCTCCAGCCATCAAACCTCGCTGCGCATTGCTCAACAACTCGGGAATAAAACGCTCGAATCGGTTGTGCTCAACAACTGGGCCAATTTCCTGCTGGACAACGATCGACCAGAAGAGGCATTTGAATATGCTCAACAAAGCCTGGATATCGCTCGTCAGTTAGCCCTAAACAACCAGACCCTGACAGTGCTGGATACGATGGGTTTAATTCTCGCCAGACTCGGGCGAATCGAAGAAGCAGCAGGCATGCTGCATGAGGCGCTGGAGCTGGCGATAGCTTCTGGCTCTGATATCGGTCAGGTTTATTGCCTGTTCAGCCAGGGGAAATTATTTTTGGGTCAAAATGAACTCTCGCGCGCTCAAACCCAGCTTCAAAAAGCGCTGGAATTAGCGCAAAAAATGGGCATGCAACCCATTCAAGCCAATTGTCACTTGCTGCTATCAGAATTATTTGAACAACAGGGCCAGTTCGACCAGGCACTGGCGCAGCATAAAAAATATTTTGCTTCTCACGAAAAGATGACCAATGAAGTATCAGCCAAGCGTCTGGCGGTTCTGCGCGTCGCCCAAGAAGTAGAAACGGCCAATCGGGACGCTGAAATATACATGCTCAGGAACGTTGATTTACAACTTGAGATTAACGAACGCAAACGCATGGAAGACCAGCTTCGCTACCAGGGCACACACGACATATTAACTGGCATTTATAATCGCGCCTTTTTTGAAACAGAACTGGCGCGGCTCGAACATAGCCGCGAATACCCAACCAGTGTTGTGGTTGCAGATGTGGATGACTTGAAAATTACGAACGACAGATTGGGACACGCCACGGGCGATGAACTTTTGAGACAGACCGCTGATCTGCTCCAGGCAACCTTTCGAAAAAGTGATGTGATTGCCCGCATCGGTGGAGATGAATTTGCCGTTTTGCTGCCATCCACGAATGCTGCCATCGCAGAACAACTTTTGGCGCGTGTAAGAGAGCAACTGGCGAAGCAAAATTCTGACCATCCTGATTTGATTGTGAAATTATCGCTGGGGAGTGCGGTGGCAGAGGAAAACAAGCTTGTTGAAGCCTTCAAGCTTGCTGATCAGTGCATGTATGCTGACAAGGCTGCACGAAAAGCCTCACAACACATTTGATTTATCCAGACCCCACCACCAGTTCGCGCAGCGCCAGCCAACCGGAGGAGCCAGCCTCTCCAGAAATGCCAACCGGTTCCGCCAATAACCCGCCATCTGGAACAGACAGCCTTTTGATGGTGCGCGCGCAAATCTGCGGGCTCCATCCAAACAGTTTTTGGACATCCTTGATCTGCGCCGCGCCCACTGAGATGAAATACAACCCGGCCAGTTTCTCACGCGCTTCGGCCTCGCTGATGGCGCGCGCCTTTTCGGGCAGGTCGGGATAATGATGGGCCGTGATGTCATAGATGAAGGCGTATTTCCAGGCCCCGGCCTCCGCCACCCCCACCGGCAGGATTTTGAAATCGGCCTGCAGGGTTTCGAGCGCGCGATTAAATTCCGAGTCTGACTGCTTGCTGGTCAGGCGGGCGGCCTTGCGCAGGTCGATGGTGTTAAGCGCACCTTCCTTCAAAAGCGCCTCATAGACCAGCCGGGCAGCCATGGTCAGACGGCCTTCACGGTAGGTCATCAGGTAATCTTCTTCGGGATTGCCGTAGTTTTCAGAGAGCGCGTAAAAATAAGGCGCGGTCTCCAGTGAGATCAGTGTGGCCTTTTTGCGCAGCACCTTGGCATAATACCAGCGCCGTTTCCCCAATGCGCCATCCTTCCAGCCCCAGGTAATGTGCCCCGGGTCGTCATGCGCATCCGCCACCGGACGGTCGCCCGCCACCGCAGCCCACAGGCTCGGCAGAAGGATGCCCTTAATCGGCCAAAAGTAAGCAAACCCGCGCTGGTTGACCCAGGCCAGGGCTTCATCCGGTGAGGTCAGCCTGATCCCAGGGCCGGACATAAAACTGCCGGCGCGGTAGGCATTCAGCAAGGAGGTCGAAAGTTCAAGCATGGTTGCTCAAGCGGGATTCTGAAAACTCTCCGGCATCTGCACGGCGACCACTTCTCCGCTCACGGTCATCACCCCATTGGCGAACAGACTGGTTTCAACGATCACCCTGCGGCCGCGCATATCCTTGACCCTGCCGCGCAGCTCAAGAACCACACCCAGCGGGGTGGGCTTGAGATAATTCACCTGCAGCGAGGCGGTTACGAAGCGGTAAGCTGGCTCAGTATCCATGCCTCTGCCCTCAGCGCGATACATCGCCGCCGCCGCCGTGCCCATTGAGTGGCAGTCCACCAGCGAAGCCAGCACCCCGCCGTAGACATAACCGGGAATGGCAATGTGAAATGCCTCAGGTTGGAAGTAGGTGACAGATTCATCGCCATCCCAATTTGTTTTGATCTGATGGCCCTGCCCGTTCAACCGGCCGCAGCCGTAGCAGTGCGCCACATTCTCGGGGTAATAATCCTGAAAAGCCTTCGGTAACATATAAGCTCTCTCCTCAGTTACTTATGCCCAAACAACTTGAGCGAGGCGGCGATGGCCGGGTCAGTCTCAAATGTGAAGGTGTCCCAATCGGCGAAAGCCTGCACATCCGGGATGATGCCGGTTTTTTCCCAGTTGGCGTGTGACACCAATGGGTCGAAAGTCTCCGCGGCAATCCAGATGCGCGAACCATCGTCAAATCCATACTGCTGCAAGATTTCCACGTTTCCCAGCGTGGTCTGCCCGACCACCTTCGCCCGCCCGATATCCTGCAGAATACCAGAGAAAATCTCGCCAAAGCTGGCGGATTTGGTGCCCACCAACACCACCAGCGGCACAGTTTGGGAGTTATGAATGGGGTCGGCATCAATTGTTAACGGCTGGCGATCAGAGTGATCGACAAAATTCCCCACCACCCCGCTGGTAAAGTATCCCAAAATCGGCGCAACCACATTGGTCGACCCGCCTCCGTTCATGCGGTTATCCAGGATCAGTCCATCCAGCTTGCCAAAATCTTCCAGCGCCAGGCGCACCTGTTCTGGCAGGGTCTCATCAATGAAGGTCGAGAGAAAGATATACCCGATCCGCGAGCCATCGCTGGTGTTGACCAGACGGGCGTCAACCGGAAGCGCAGCCGTGATGCGGAACCGCAGCATGGTCATCTGGCGCGGTTCCTGGCCCGGCGTCTGGACGGTCATCGTGACCGCGCTGCACTGCGGCCCCTTGGAGCGTCCGATCGAGTATTGGTCATTGAGAAAAACAGGAATGCCATCGATTGCCAGGATGCTGTCGTGCACCTTTATCCCGGCATGTTCGGCCGGTGACCCTGGGAAGATGGATAGGACCAGGCTGCGCTTCTTGACCTGATCACCGACCGTCAAGACGCCGATGCCAACGTAGTCAGTGTGTCCGGCTTCCATGGTATCCATGGAAGCTGAAACTGAAGGCGAGAGGAACGAAGAATGATCATCCTTCAGCTCGGTGACCAGCACGCTCATTTCCTGGTAAAACGTCTCGGTATCCAGGCCGGCTTTTATTTTCGCGCGCGTCGCGGCTGTGATACCTTTCCAATCGACACCGTTAAAATCCTTGTAAAGGTAAACCTTGTTGATACGCCCCACCACCGAGTCGAAGAGATTAAGCTGCTGCGCCGTGGAAACGATCGGGTTGGGGGGCAGACCTTCGGTAGGCAGGGCCTGCTCGGTGGCGGGCGGCAGCGTGGCGATTGGCTCACCCAGGCAGGCGTCCGGCACATAAATATTTTCCAGATTGGCTGCGGGCGGCGGTGTAACGCTGGCTTCAAGCGTGGGAACAGGGCTGCGGGTATGCGCGGGGGTGCGGGTGGGCGCGAGGATGGTCGCGGTTGCAACTGGAACACGGGTGGCTGGCAGTAGCGCTCTGCTGACAAAATTACAGGACAGGCTTACGGCGAGAAGCGCTACAAATAAAATTTTTCTGATTTTCATTTCATTTCCCATTCGCGATTGCAACGGCGAAAAATAATCTTCGATAAAAACCGCCCGATCAGGCGCGGCCCTGCGAGCCTCAATACGGACATCCGTATTCTACTTGCAGTCTATCATTATATCCACTCGGGAACCCAACCGCCAATGAAAAAATGCCAGATCATCCCTGAATGATGGGGAAACTGGCAGCAGCTTTTCAAAATCCTTTCGGACGCGGATGAGTGCGGAAGTTGTAGAGATGCAGAGCGAAGTGCAGACCCCCACCGGTCTTCGGCCACCTCCCCCATTTGGAGAGCACAAATGGGGGAGGAAAACAAAACGACAGGCTCAGCGGAGACTGGCTAACATCTCCGTTGAGCCTGTGCTATTTCATGGCTACGCGCAATTTTCGATCAAAGGCAACTCACCCACCCCACGGCATGCCGGCATACAGCTCAAAAGCCTTGTCGTGCAGATGCTTGAACAGGCGCTCGTGACCAGCTTCCCAGTGCGCCAGCATCTCCAATACCTTTTTCGGCTCGCCCTCGGCTTTGCTGGCAGCCAGCGTATAGAATTCTGAAAAATCCCGCTCGATCAGGTAAGCCATGCGCAGCACCGGCAGATCTGCCACCATCGCTTCGGCCACGCTTTGCTCGATGTTCTCGTTCTCGGCGCGGTCGGCAAAGAAACCCGCGGTTGGCAGGTCCAGCGCTTCAGCGCTGACCCCGCCGTGCGCCTGGGCTGCAAGCTGGGCGGTGATAAAGTCAATATGTTTTTGTTCTTCCAGGGCGATGGCCTTAAATGCTCCTGCCGCGGCGGCATTCTGCAGCCGCGCAGCATTCTCGACGAAAAATCGCTTGCCCTCGTTTTCACGCTCCAGCGCATATTTTAAAATCCGGATGATATCCATCGCTTCATCTCCATTTTTTCTCAAACACCAACTGCTTCAACACGCACTGCGCACACCTTATATTCAGGGATCTTGGAAACCGGGTCGAGCACAGCCAGGGTCAACTGGTTGGCCGAAGCCTCGGGGAAGTGGAAATTGGCGTACACCATGCCGGGCGGAACGCGCTCAGTCACCCAGGCTTTGGCCTGAATCACCCCACGGCGCGAGGTGACGCGCACATCCGCGCCAACTTGCAGATCCATCTTCTCCGCGTCCTGCGGGTTGACCTCAATCAGCGCCTGGCTGTACAACGACATCAGACTCTCGGCCCGCCGCGTCATCTCACCGCCATGCCAGTGATACAACACCCGCCCGGTGCTGAGCACAAACGGATAATCGTCATCCGGGCGCTCGGCGGGTGGGATGTGATCAATCGGCATGAACCTACCCAATCCGCGCGCAAAACCCTTGGTATGCAGGATGGGCGTACCGGGATGCTCGAGGTTGGGGACAGGCCATTGCAAACGGTCGCCGCGTTCCAGGCGTTGATAGGTGATACCGGCGTAAGACGGCGTCACGGCATTAATCTCGGTCATAATCTCGGACGGATGGTTGTAATCCCAGCCGGTATGGCTGCCTTCCAAAACCTCGCCGCCCAGAGCCAGCAGGCGTTTGGCGATTTCAGCGGTGATCTGCCAATCCTGGCGCGCTTCACCGAGCGGCTCGATTGCCTTGCGCACCAATTGGACGCGCCGTTCGGTATTGGTGATGGTGCCGTCCTTCTCCGCGAAGGTAACCCCTGGCAGCAGTACATCCGCATAAACGGACGTCTCGGTCGGGAAGATTTCCTGCAGCACGATAAAATCGGCGGCTTCCATGCAGTGGCGGATGTGGGTCGTATCAGGATCAGACATGATCGGGTCTTCGGCCATGATATACAGGGCGTGAGTCCGGCCATCCAACAAACCCGGCATCATCTCGGTCACCGTCAGCCCCACCTTCGGCGCAGGGACGCTGCCCCAGGCGGTCTTGAAGCGTGCTGCCACTTCCGGGTTGGTGACAGGTTGGTAGGCCGGGTAGGTATTCGGCAGACCGCCCATGTCACAGGCGCCCTGAACATTGTTCTGACCGCGCAGCGGATTGACCCCGCCGCCCGGCTTGCCCATGTTGCCGAGCAGCATCTGCACATTTGCCAGCGTCATGACATTGCGCACCCCGACGATATGCTGGGTGATACCCATGGCCCAGATGACCGCCATCGGTTTAAGTGTGCCCATCATCTGCGCGGCAGCATGCAGCTTTTCGAGCGGGATACCGGTGATCTCACTGACCTTCTCGGGTGGGTATTGCGCGATGGTGGCTTTGAACTCGTCGTAATTTTCGCAGCGTTCAGCGATGAAGGCGCGGTCTTCCCAGTTATTTTCCAGGATGATATGCATCAACCCGTTCAGCAGGGCGATATCGGTACCGGGCCGTTGGCGCAGGTGCAGGGTGGCATATTCGGTCAGGTCAATACGGCGCGGATCTGCCACGATCAGCTTCGCGCCGCGCAACACAGCCTGGCGCAGGCGCGCACCGAAGACCGGGTGTTGCTCGGTGGTATTTGAACCGATCACGAACAAGAGTTGTGAATGTTTGGCCACATCGTCCATCGAGTTGGACATGGCCCCAGAACCAAAGGAAGTCGCCAGACCGGCGACAGTGGAGGAGTGTCAGAGACGGGCGCAATGGTCAATGTTGTTCGTCCCTATGACCTGTCGCGCCAGTTTGTTCATCAGATAATTCTCTTCATTGGTGCACTTGGCTGAAGTAAGCACACCGATGCTGTCTGCGCCATGCTGGGCGCGGATACTGTCCAGCTTGCGGGCAGTGATATCCAGGGCCGTATCCCAATCGGTCTCGACCCAATCCCAACCCTTGCCAGCATGGGCAGGTTTTGGCGCTGTGCCATCCAACAGGTAAGCGCGCACACGCGGTTTCAACAACCGGTCGGCATGATGGACATAATCGTAACCGTAGCGCCCCTTGACACACAGATGCATGCCGTTAACCGGCGCCGCCGGGTTGGAGGTTACCCGGATGATTTTGTCATCCTTGATGTTCAGATCAAACTGGCAGCCCACCCCGCAGTATGAGCAAGTGGTGGTGACCAGTCGATCCGGCTTGCCAGCCCCAACCGAAGGCTTGTTATCCAGTGCCCCGGTCGGACAGTAAGCCACGCACGCCCCGCACGATTCGCAGCGCGCAGTGAGCATATCCGTATTCGCACCGGGTGAAATTTCAGCATCGAAGCCGCGCTTGGTCAGCCCCCATACAAAACGCCCCTGCACTTCTTCGCAAGCGCGCACGCAGCGATTGCACAGGATACATTTATCCAGGTCGACCCACACCACCGGGTTGGGATCGCTGCCAGGGTTGAAACGCGTCGTCGGGGACTGGTCTTTGGCTGGGTCCAGCCCAAAGTGATGCAGCCAATGTTCGAATTGTGTCTCGCCCTTCTGCCCGTTGACATAACCACGGTCATGATAGGCATACAACAGGAATTCAAGAATCTCGCGCCGCGATTGGTACAGCGCCGGGCTTTCGGTGGTGACCTGCATCCCTTCGGTGACCGGCAGCGCGCACGAAGCCATCATCCCGCGCGCGCCCTTCACCTCCACCAGGCACAGGCGGCAGCCGCCGTAGGGCGTCAGGTCAGGGTGATCGCATAACGTGGGGATGACGATGCCGAGTTTCTCGGCAGCCCGCAGCACCATCGTGCCATCGGGTACTTCCACGGACTGTCCATTGATTGTCAAATTTGTCATCTGGCAGCTCCATTTTTATGAATAGTTAACCATACCAATATAGCATGAATAATTGACGACAATATTCACGTTTTTGTCATTATTTTTCAGTGAAAGGGGTCACATCCAGCTAAAAAAACCATCTGGTAGTTTTTCATTCCTGTCATTCCCGAAGGCCTAAGACAACGGAATCCGGTTCATGCGGAGGAGCGTGCTCTCCGCTTTGCTGTCATTGCGAGGAGCGTGCTCTCCGCGACGTGGCAATCTCCTCTTGATCGGCAGCACCCTCACGCCTCAAGACACTGCCCGACTAACCGGAGATTGCGAAAGTCCCGGCTCCCGCACGAGGCCACAACCGGCATGGAGCAAGTGTGCCGGTTTCGCAATGACAGGCAAAAAGCAACAAAGCGGAAAATCTGTGTATCAATCTACAATCTTCAATCTACAATCTACAATCTACAATCTACAATCTTCAATCTACCCGGGTTTGGAGGCGAACACCATACGATCCTTGCCCTGTTTTTTGGCCTCATACATGGCGTCATCAGCCGCCTTCTGGATTTCAGCAGGTGTTTGCCCGTCTTGCGGAAAACTCGCAATCCCAATGCTGGCAGATACTGCACAGGTCATGCCATTGAACTCGGACGGTTCCCGAATGGCTGCCATCAAACGTTGCGTAACTTCGGCGATATCGCCATTGCCGTTGGAACGGGAAAGCAGGATCAAAAACTCATCGCCTCCCCAACGGCAAATCGTATCAGCATTCCGGACCACCTGCTTCATCCTGGCGGATAAAATCTTCAACAATCGATCGCCCACATCGTGCCCAAAATTATCATTGACCGCCTTGAAATTATCCAAATCAACGAATAAAAGCGTACATTTTTCTGAATTTCGTTCCGCAGAATAGAGCGCATACTGGAAACGATCCGAGAACAGAACCCGGCTCGGCAAGTCCGTCAGCCTGTCAAAAAGCACCATTTTTTGATGCACCGAATTCACTTCGTTCAGGCTGCGGTAAGCGCTTTCCAGCTTGTCAAGACTGACCAATAACCCGATCAACACAATGGTGATGATCAAGATGAAAACAATAACTGTTGATTCACCCAGTGTCAGCCCACTCTTTTGCTCGACCAGCAAATCGGTGATATCTGTTTCAGAAAACTCAACCAGCATGACCAGCGGCAGGTCAGCAATTTTTTCATAGACAAAGACGCGATGGATATTTTCGGTCGCGCTCGTATTTTCATAACTGCCCGTCTGCGCGTTTGCCAACGCATCCCAAAGCGGCGATACGACCGGCAAGGCCCACGTATCCACAGCTGGCTCGGGGAAGCGCGCTCTCATTTTGTGATCCAGAGTGCCCAGCAGGGTGGCGACATTCTCCGAACCGATCCGAATTCCCTGGAAATAGCTGGAAAAAGATTGTGGCACGATCATGGCAAACACCACGCCGCCAAACGAACCATCCCGGTTATTAATTCGCCGGCTGATGCGCAGGAGATACTTTCCAGTTACCCGGTCGAGCTCAACAGGAGAAATAAAGATGGAATCGCCCAGGGTTGACTGGTGGAATAGGAAATAATCCCGGTCAGACACGTTGACTTGTTTTGCATTCAGGTTATGCGAAATAGTAATTTCCCCATCTGAATTGACCAGGTAAATATTTTCAATAATGGCTTTGTCAAAAGGCAGACCATCAATGTATTGATCGGTCTGGCTCAGAGAACCGGTGCGGAGATAAAACATCCGGACGCCATGCAGCAGCGTGTCAGCCTGATTAATGATCATGACGGTATGCTGAGTAAAATCTTCAACATTAACACCCGCATCGCGGATAACCAGAGTCTTCTCGTTCTGGTACATCTTTTCCATCAGCCAGGCGCCCGTACTGAGGATAGCCGCAATGATCAAACCAGCGATTAAACACACCACTAATATTTTCTTACTGAGGATGGTTTTTATTGAATGACTCATCACGCCTATACTTCCTAAAGTTCCCGGACCAGGATGGTAAATCAATTTCAGACACAAACATCTAATTGGACTTTTGACAAAGTCAAAGATTGCGAAAAAGATGGCACTGCAAGACAACTGAGAGTTAAGCACAACCAACTGCAGCAATTCCGTTCTGAAGTTTACCAGAACTTTAACAACTACAAACGAAACCATGTTAATGGACTTGGTGGATGTGCTCAGCAGCAACAGGTTGCCCTGAATCTATCAGGTTTGCTCAGATTGATTGTCGATAAATTGGATGTGGCGCAAGTTGATAAGACCCACCATACCAGCCGCAAGAGCGGCAAACCCTCCGAGCGCCAATCCCCAGCGCGGGCCTAATGCTTCAGCAAACCAGCCAACAGCCGGGCCTCCGATCGTTGTTGTTCCCAGAAAAGCGATCGACCAGAAAGACATTACTCGGCCTCGCATCTGAGGCGAACTTCCTAATTGAACAATGCTATTTCCAAGCGATGTAAAATAGATCGAACAGGCACCCGCAATGACTAAAGCCAGGCCTGAAAGAATGAGATTTGGCATAAATGCCGCTGTGAGAACCGCCAAACCGAACAGGAATCCAGCAATGATCAACATGAATGGCTTTATCGATTTCTGACCGGCGATCGCCAAACCACCGATAACAGCTCCGATTCCCAGAGAGCCTGACAAGAAGGCATAGCTGCTGGCGTCTCCATTGAAAGCATAATGTGCTATGATCGGCAAGCTGACCTGGAATTCGAAGGTAAATGTACCAACCAGCGCCATCATCAAAAGCGTATCGCGCACAAGCGGCAGTGACAAAACATATCGGATGCCTTCTTGAAGTTGCCCTTTCGAATTAGTTAGCGCAGGAGTAACCTGTAATTCTGCTGTATTCATCCGGCCTAACATGATCACCACCGCTCCGTATGAAAGCCCGTTCACAATAAAACATGGAGCTAATCCGATTACGGCGATTAATCCCGCCGCAATCGCAGGACCAACCACCCTCGAAAGATTTACCAGACCGGAATAGAGCGTAACAGCATTTCTCAGGTTATCTTTACCAACCATTTCAATCACAAAAGTCTGTCGCGCCGGATTATCGAACACATTTACCCATCCCAGGCAAAAAGCCAGGATATAAACCATCCAGAGTTGGACTTGATTTGTGGCAACCAGTACTCCAAGGATCAGGGCTAGCATACCTGCTGAAGATTGAGTAACAAACAGAATTGTTCGTTTGGAGAATCGGTCTGCAGCGATGCCGCCATACATTCCAAAAAATAATACTGGGATGTATTGTAAAGCAGAGACAATGCCCAAAGCTGCGCCGGAATTGGAAATCTTTAGAACGAGCCAGGCCTGAGCCACGCTCTGCATAAAAGTTCCGGAGGTGGAGATGACCTGTCCAATATAATATAGACGATAATTCCGAACATGGAACGATGAAAAGGTCTCTCGGCTGAAGCGTTTAAGGGAAGTTCTAATTTGTGTCATAGACTAAAGTGTACTGCAATTGTGATCTGCCAGTGTTTTTTACGCCCTGGCAGACCACGGGAACTGTATTCGCATTATAAAAGCGTCAGATCGAGCTCATTTTAATTTCGGTTAGCGGGTGGTTTATTATTTTGTCGCGGTCAACCCGGCTTCCAATTGTGTTTTTTCAGCGGCGCTCAGAACGGCGCTGGGGTGCTGAATAACGTAAAACCAGGGCGGCATAGAGCCTCTGCTTATAACACGGGAAAACTCTCTTTCGCCGGATGTATTCCATTGCGAGAAGTTCAAACGGCGGCGACCTTGATCCACATCGCGTTGAACCAGCCAGGAAACCGGCGCCACATTGGAATACCAGGGCCAGACGGTTTCATTGCTGTGACAATCAAAGCATGCCCGCATGGCCAACGCCTGCGTTTGGGGGCTATCCCAGGCGGGTTCAGCCGTAACCGGTGGATTGGTATGATTGCGACCATAAGGAACAAGTTGGATCAAGCCGAAGACAACCAGTCCCGCGACGATGATAAGGAAAATCATCTTTTTTATCTGCATATCTTTTTCACTCCTTTGCTAATGCAAGACCCGAACACTAGTCCTATCCGGCGTTGTGGGTGTGCGCATCACGCGCTGACGTTCTGCAGGGCAAACTCCCAGTTGATCAACTTATCGAGCACAGCATTCACATAGTCAGCGCGACGATTCTGATAATCCAGATAATAAGCGTGCTCCCACACATCAATGGCGAGCAATGGCTTGACGCCCATCGTCAAAGGCAGGCCGGCATTAGAGGTCTTTACCACTTTGAGCAAGCTGCCATCCAGCACCAGCCAGGCCCACCCACTCCCAAACTGTGAAACCGCCGCACTGGACAGTTCCTTCTTGCAGGCCTCAACACTGCCGAAGGAAGCCTCGAGCATCTGTTTGAACTCAGCGGGTGGTTCACCCCCGCCCTCAGGCGTCAGGCTTTTCCAATAGAAGCTGTGGTTCCAAATTTGCGCGGCATTGTTAAAAATTCCGACCTTTTCTGCCTGTCCCGCGACGCTGGTAATAACCTGCTCCAATGACAGGCTGACCAATTCTGTGCCGGCAAGCAGCTTATTCAGGTTCTCCACGTAGGTCTTGTGATGTTTCCCGTAGTGAAAACTCAGCGTATTGGCAGTGATGATGGGCTCCAGGGCATGATCAGCATACGGAAGAGCGGGCAAGACGTGAATATTACTATCGTTGTTACTCATTTCAAGCTCCTATTAATCGGTAGATACTGCAAGAGGATTTACGTTATCGATTCTTAAATGAACCGATTTTTTTGAAATCAATGAAACCGCGTTCAACGTCCACAAAGGTCAACTGCACCTGCAGCCGCTGACCGACATCCATATTTTCATGGCCTTCCACCAATCTGCCTTCAACTGGCACTTTGAGCAGCCGCACCCAGGTGCCTTTGGATGAAGCCCCTGTCACAATGGCATCGAACCGTTCCCCGATGCGGGCTTCCAACAAGAGCGCCGCTGCCGATTTGCTGACCTGGCGCTCAACCTTGTTGGCGGCATCCTCAGCGTGGGTGCAGTGCCGCGCCAGTTCTTCCAGTTCATCTTTTCCATACGGCACGGGTTGGTCTTGGAGAGCCGCTTTCAACAAGCGCTGCGTGATCAGATCAGAATAACGGCGATTTGGGGCCGTGAAATGAGTGTAATCCTTGACCGCCAGCCCAAAATGTCCGGGCGGGCTGTCACCGGGAAAATCCGCCACATATTCGCCCGCGCCCATCAATTTGACCACCGCCAGCGACAGGTCGGGAAAGCGCAGTGGGTCGGCAGATTTTTGCTGGTTCAGGAACTGTTCCAGGGATTTTGAATCTGGGTCAGATGGGAGTCTGAAGCCATGTTCAGCCGCAATTTCAACGATCCGCTCCCAGCGTTTGGGGGTGCGGACGACGCGCCGGATGGAAGGGAAGTTATGCGCCTCCAGATAACGCGCCGCCACGCCATTGGCCGCGATCATGAAATCCTCGATGATCTCTTTGGCACGATTGTGCTCATCCACTTCCAGTTCACTGATTTGGTCACCGTCAAAAAGCGGTTTGGCCCGAACTGTTTCAAGGCTGAGCGCCCCATGGATGTGGCGAAACGCCTTCATGCTTTGGGCGACTTTGTCCTGAAGCCGCAGATTTTCGGCCAGCCCAGGAACGGCGGAAACCGCATCGGGAATTTCGGCGTTGCCATCCAGCCAGGCTGCCACACTGTGATAAGCCAGCTTGGCCTGATTACAGACGAGTGCCTGATAAATATCGGAATCCTGTAGCGTTCCATCCTCACCGATCACCATTTCAATCACAATCGCAAAGCGCTCCGCGTTGAAATTCAACGACGTCAGATCGGTGGAGAGCCTTTCGGGCAGCATTGGGAAATTCTCGGCGGCGGTATAGACCGAGGTGGTGTTATGGCGGGCGTGCACATCGATGGCCGTACCGTTCTTGACCAACGCATCCACATCCGCGACCGCCACCAGGATTTTCACACGGGCATCGGTCATCTGCTCGGCCAGGCTGAGTTGATCCAGGTCGCGCGAGTCGTCATTATCGATGGAAGCCCAGAGCAGCTTCCGCAGATCGTGAACTGAGCCGTCATTCATGGCGGCGGGTTCCTTAATCTGAGCGAGTTGGGCCAGCGCTTCGGCAGAAAAGTCAGGAAGCAGGCCGCGCTCCAGCATGGCCCGGTGAGCGAGGCTGGCTAATTCGGCGCGGTGGCTTCTTTCATGAGTTTCCATTGAGTATCCTTTTGAGTTGATTCCACGGTTCAGTTATCATCACAGACCCGGCCCGCTTCGAGTTGACGATTTTTGCGGTTTCTTCTGCCCCTTTTGCCCAATATGGAAAAGTTGCCATGTAATTTTCCTTGTAAGACGCGTAATTGTTGCTATAAAAAATAGTGCATGCGTGTCCGTAACTTATAATAGCACATTAAGAGAAATAAAGATGACAGAAGAAGCAGGAAGTCTTTTTACAGATGCCGCCGGTTATTCGCTCTTGGGGGGCACTGTATAACCACGCAGCTGGGTATCAATCGTCATGATGTGGTTTACCAGCCATTCTGCCATGGTTTGCCTCAGCACTGCCACATCGGTCATTGAGAAACCATTCAGAACGGTGCCTTTTTGATAGCGGGACAACATGGAACGCAATCTCTGGTGGGCTGCACGGTTTTCCAGGGCGGCCGGGCATCTACGCTCGTGCATGCAAACTTCTTCCGTCTTGAAATGAATCTCTGTATAAAGTATAAAGAATTGGAACGTCTGCTCTACGGCCTTTTTTCCACGCCCCTGGGTAATGGCATTTCCAAATTCATTAAAACAATAGATCCACTCCTGGTGCTGTGCGTCGATCTCAGCCACACC
>CAIMZS010000224.1 GCA_903846015.1 uncultured Anaerolineae bacterium
CCCAACAAGGTACTATCTAGTGCTGGATAGTTTATCCTTTCTTGTAAAATGGCATTATAGTGTGTGCGCTTTCTTGGGTTTCAGTCTTAAAAACGCCCCTTGGTGTAACTATCAAAGGTCTTCACTCCGAACAAACAAGCCAAAATTACAAGCATCAAAGGGAGCAAATAAACGCCAAAACCAAAATTAGCAAAGACAGCAGATAGTGCCGTAGACTTTTCACCAACTGCGATCAAATTATCTGCCCACCCATACGCCATGTACGACATGTACAAGAGCGCCACAGTGGCTACTGCACCGATTTGCCAGACAAAGCCAGTCAACTCTAATAACAACTCGAACAGTCCCCCAAAATTGGATTTTTTTCTGTATCGTCTACGACTCATAATAACGCCTCTTAATGTGAATTATTTTGTTTTGCTGCCATACGCAGCTTTGACTTGTAAAACATAGGGTTAGCCTAAGCTGGTTTTTATCCACCAGCTTAGGTCAACTCTTATTTATCTGCGGCTATCTGGTGTCCTATCTATAGGTGTCCAGCCATTTCCCGCTTTAGTTGTTGGCGGCAATATTTTGTTATCGGCAACAGTTGCATAATTCGATTTTGCACCACCTCGTGGTCCAACTTCCTGAAATATGCCGCCATTTTTTCCAACATTTGTGCCGGGTTTTTTTGAATCTGACATAATACGCACCTTATTTTTAGGTATTGATTGTAAACCACCATTGGTTTACATTACATATATAATATTAACAAATGTAAACCAATGGAGTCAAGGGTATGATTGGCCAACGCATTAAATTGGCTCGTAAAAAGGCTGGATTATCATTAAGAGGGCTTGCTGATAAGCTTGAAGGCAGGGTTAGTGCACAAGCTATTGGCAAATATGAGCGCGATGAGATGACCCCTAGTTCAGGTATCCTTATTGCGCTTAGCAAAGCTTTGGGCGTTTCGCTTGCTTATTTAATGGATACTCAGGGGGTAGAGCTTACTGGCGTTGATTTTAGAACTAAAGCCAACACCAGCACCAAAGATCGTGCTTATGTCGAAACGGAGGTTATAGAATGGATAGAACGTTATCTGCAAATTGAGCGAATTCTCGAACTGAACAGTGCCGAATGGGAAATTCCAGTCCAGCAGTTGCATAAACTTCAAGTTATCGCAGAAGCCGAAGAACTGGCTGATCTTGTTAGAGACCAGTGGCAATTGGGGCGTGATCCTATTCCAAATATGACAGAGCTTTTAGAGGAAAAAGGATTAAAGGTTCTGATTGAAAAATTACCCTCTAGGGTATCTGGATTTACCTGTCTTGTTAGAAGGAGCGGTAATCATACTGAATTACCAGTTGTCGTTGTTAATCGGCAATTCTCTCTCGAACGGCGGCGAATGACCTTGGCACATGAACTTGCACATCGCATTATTGATCCATCTGCATTAAACGAAAAAGAAGAGGAAAAAGCGGCGACTCGCTTTGCTGGAGCCTTTCTCATGCCGCGCGAGCATTTGGAACAGGAAGTGGGTAAACATCGCAATCGTTTGGGTTACAAAGAAATAATGGATCTCAAGCGTCTTTATCGAGTCAGCGGTGCGGCATTGTTGGTTCGTCTTAGAGATATAGGGATCATTAGCGATTCAATCTTGATTTATTCGTTCCAGACTGTGGCTCGGAATTGGCGAACTGAAGAGCCTGAACAGCTAGAACATCCTGATTGTCGTGGTGAAAGGGAAAAACCTCGGCGGTTTGAGAGGATTTGTTATCGTGCGCTGGCCGAAGGATTGATTTCTCTGACCAAAGCGGCGGAATTGCTTCGCAGTCCGATAGAGGACGTCGAGGCCGGTTTGAAAGGGCCATAATAACAACATGCGTATTATCATTAGCGATAGCTGTTGTTTGATTGACCTGCGGAAAGCAGTTTTGTTAAAGGCTTTTCTTATGCTGCCTTACGAGATTGTTATTCCAAACACTCTTTTTGAGGAAGAATTATTGAGATTTAGTGAGCAGGAGAAAAAAGCACTTTTGGACAATGGGCTTAAAGTGCTTGACCTGCCAAGTGATAGTGTTCGTCGAGCTATAAAATTAGAAGCAGATTTTCCTGCCCTATCCATTCATGATTGTTTCGCTTTTGCACTTGCCGAAAGTATACCGGATAGCATTCTGCTAACCGGTGATGGTGGGCTTCGAACGATAGCTAGTGACCATCAAATAGAAGTCCACGGCGTGTTATGGGCAATCGATGAAATACACAAAGCGACAACTGCAACAGTCAATGAACTTATAGATGCATTGGAGTTGTTCGAAAGCGATCCAATGATATTTCGCTTGCCAGGTCGAGATCTAAAGAGCTTCATTCGTCGTTACAAATCGTTAGTTACAAAAAACTAAAGTCTCGAATTCATCATGTTGCCCTTCCCTTTCGAGTTCGTTGTGTTCGGTCTTGCTGGCCTTTTTTATAAAGATACCGAAAACAAGTGTTTACGGTATAGTAAAATCGTCACACTGGAAGCCCTGTTTTTACTGGGTTATAGAGAGGCGAATTCAGAGGGGTTTTCGGTATGGGGCAAATACGGCCAGATTGGGGAAAAGGTCGTAATTAGACAGAACGTAGCGAACGACCTAAAGGGGTTTACCGCACACTAAGAGAGCGAACCCAAAATGAAGTTGCCTTGATTGAGTGGCAGGGCGCTCTGGAAAAGCGCGATGATAGGTATAATACATCTTTCGGCACAACTATTGAAGTGAACAAGAATCGTGATTACTAAATCATCTGGCGTGACAGAAACTGAGCGGATGCTTGCAGAATTCTGCGAGCGCTCCTTCCTTAAGTTATGGAGCTATCCAAATCCGTTCAAAGATAGCAAAAATGGCCACGAGCTTTGCGACCTGCTCGCAGTATTCGGCGATTATGTGTTTATTTTCTTTGACCGCGAAAACCAGATTCCTGATGTACCTGACAAAGACCCTCAAATCCTCTGGAATCGATGGAAAAAAAATGTAATTGACCGCCAAGTAAAGACTGCGCACGGAGCTGAGCAATACATCAAGAGTGGGCACCCCATCTTTCTTGATGCGAAGCGTACAAAGCCATTTCCACTTGCAATCGATCCACAGAAAGCAATTATTCACAAGATCGTTGTCGCGCACGGGGCGAAGGAAGCCTGTGAACGAGCCTCAGATCAAAATATCTACGGCAGTCTTGCTATTTCCTACTGCGAGACAGACGTTAACCAGACGCAACCCTTTATCATCGAGATCGACAGGCGAAAACCCGTTCATATTTTCGACAGTCATAACTTTTCGATTGTCTTGGGCGAACTCGACACGGTCAGCGACTTATCAAACTATCTTGATGAAAAGCTGCGTGCTGTCACCAAGTTCGATTCATTGCTCTATTGTGGTGAGGAAGATTTGCTCGGACACTATCTTCTCAACTATGACGAGGAGACTAAGCGACACATCATTGGCACGAATCGTGATGACGTGAATAGCGTGATGATCGGCGAAGGCGAGTGGAACGATTTCATCAAGACAGACCTCTACAAGAACACCAAAAATGAAGACCGGATTTCTTACTTTTGGGACGAGTTGATTCAGCGGACTTGCCAGAACGCTTTGAACGGGACTCTTGGAGGAAACTCGGATATCCTGCGCGGACAGAGTGCCATCTTTGAGATGGTTAAGGAGCCACGATTCATTCGTCGTGCGCTTGCTGACAGGATTAGGCGAACGATCATGAACTTTCCGGACGACCCTGATCAGTTTACCCGTCAAGTGACCTTCTTGCCGTCTCATCTTCCAGATGTAGGCTATGTTTTCTTCCAGCTCAGGGTGTCAGAAGCTTACCGCAAGCAACCAGAATACCTCGACAAGCGGCGAACGCTGCTGGAGATCGCATGCGGTGCGGCGAAGAACAAGTTTCCGCAGCTGACCAAGGTCATTGGCATCGGGATGGATGCACCAAAGTTTGCGGGTGACACAAATTCAGAGGACTTTATCCTCCTGCCTTGCGAGACATGGCCGGATGACATGCGCACATACTATGAAGAGCAGAATCGAGAGTGGAAATTCTTTGGTACCCCTCAGCTTGAGCAATACAACGAGCATGTAACACAGTTTGTTCCGCCATCTTTTGTTGATTAGCACCCTATTTTCATAAGGATTAGTTCATTTTACTAACTGAAAAACAATATTCTGAACCAAGATTTACTGAAC
>CAIMZS010000225.1 GCA_903846015.1 uncultured Anaerolineae bacterium
ATTGGTCACAATGTTCACCACGAGATATTGGATGAGTGGCTAGCCAGAGTCCGGGGCTTCCTGGAGCGTAATGGATAGAATGTTTTGCGAAACCATTTTGGTACTAACGTAAGTTTTGTGCAAATAGTGCCATAGGTGCAAAAAGTAGCGAAAAAAAGCAAGATTTAGATGCGCAAGGTGAGTTGAATGGCGACCTGCCGTCTGACAAGAAGCGATCTGCCAGCATAAACACTGCGCTGGGCGAACCTTAACAAACAATCCGAGCCAAACCACTCAATACGAGCAAAAGAATGCGCGCCAACCTTGACTTGTTCTTTCACGGCAGGATGTGTACTCTCTTTCCAGCCATCCGGAACTTGAGGGCATTGGTTCGCCAACCAAACTGCTGCAATACGAACGAAATTGGCAGCGAATAATGCGAAATGTTCTTGCAATCGCATGGCTGGAAGGGACCGCACCTTGATATGATGGACTTCAAAAACCTGTTTGCTTTCCTTGTTGGCCGCTTCTATCGTTTGGCGGGCGTTGTAATCATGGAACCAACCAGACAAATCTGAGGTGACATCACGCTGTCCAAAATGGATAACTCCCGAATAGGCGAGTTTCGGTTGAGCCTGGTCTGTGCCTTGCCAAAATCGTTCATATCCCAAATCAAGCGGATACGGGAAATCTTCCAACTGTACAGCTTTCCAGGCGATCATCTCGGCGTTTTTGCCGACCTTCTCCCAATCGGTGCTTCTGCTTGCGCTCATCTTGGTCAAAGTCCCTGAGAGCCAATTGCCATACGGCTTTGAGTAAATTTCGTAGCCCATCTCAATCAGCAATGCCAGGTTCTCACTATTCCCAAAACCAGCATCAAACCGGAAAATGGCAGAGATGGGATTGTGGTTGCTATCATTTTCTACCAGGAAACGTTTCAGGCGCTGGCTCAAGTGAGTTTTCTGACTTTCCCAATCTGCCAATCTGGCTTGTTGTTTTGCCAACCGGTCTTTTGCTTGTTGAATGGTTTGATCACACCGTTCTAAACGAAGGCGCCAGACCTCGACACGTTGACGCACCTGGGCAAGTTGACTGTTCGGGCGTTCCGGGCAGTTGCGCTGCTGATAATCTTTTTCCCGATCAGCCAAATTCCGAGCAAATCCTTCCTGTTGTGCTTGTACTTCAAACCACGTCATTTGAGTTTTTGCCAGTTTTTGCTCTGCTTCTGCGACATTTGTTTGCCGTTTCTTCCGTTCAGGTTCCATGTTTTCGATGCGCTGTGCCAGTAAATCAGTGCGCCGCATTGGACGACGGCCCAAACTGCGTTCCGCTTCCAGGGCCAACCCTTCCGCCTGTGTAATTGAGACGGTATTGCCTGAATGATGCGTTACCGACAGCTCAATGCGCCCATAAGTCGGACTGCGCATTGAAACCATCGCGGCTTGATAACCCAATTGCAAGCAGGCACTCATGTATCCGTACTCCGCTCCAGGATACGTTTTGCTACCGTTCGATACTGGACGCGGCGAGAGGTCTCCATCCAACTCAATCGGTCCTTGGTTCAAAGCCAGCTGCACTTCCTGGTCGATCCAGGGTTGAAGGGCTCGATCCACAATGGTCGCATATTGCTCGCCTTGTGTTTCTGTTAAAACGTGCATTGTGCGGCTGACACCACTGCATTCTGCCCAGCCTTCCACTCCCCAGGCTTTGGCAACTGCCTGATCCTGATCCAGTGGTTGGGCCGCCTTACTTATATCTTTGGCATACGGTAGCCCACCCAAAATTGCTACCAGAAATTCCAGCACTTTGCTTTGCGGTGTGTGAGTTACCGTTTTTTGGGACATTGGTACATCAGCAAATGCTTGGGGAATTCCCAAACAATTTGCAAATTGGCCCCAAACTACCAACATGGCATGGTCGGTTTCTTGGGCATCGGCTTGGATGTTTTCGCTCATGAATATTTCCTGTCGTTATGAAGTCCATGAGCTTATCCGATCTTTGGCGATTTGAAAAGTTCAGTTTTTTCGCGGAATCTTGCACCTCGTCAGTTATTTGCACAAAAGTTACGCTAAAAGCCCCCTTTTCGACAATCCCATCAATTTTATTCGCGTACCCGGAAGAATTTCATTCAAATAGCCGATAAAAATTTGAGTTGGACTTTCAAAACCTTCCGAAATAAAAATATTTGGCACATAATCAAACTGGATCAATTTTAAATCTGGTTCTACAAGGGCGCTTGCCTTAATACCTTCATTCATTGAAAACCCTTTTAATCTCTTTACAGAAACATAAATGGGTAGCTTAGGCGCTTTCGCATGGTTGCCCATGCCAAAACTGGTCAACACCGGTGATAGGGATGTAAAGATTTCTCCATCAATTGGATACAACTTCTTGAATTCGCTGATTTCTCGGTCTGCTTTAAATGCATTATATAGATCGGAAGCAAAATCTAAAAATTCAATAGAACTCAGAATTTTGGATGTATTACCCATTTCACGCTCCGTGATGAAATATTTTGATTCGTCTATAATAAGTGTGCGGGATGCTACACTCCAGCACACTCACCTGATGCTAATGCAAGTAGTTTTATTGATGCGAGGTATGCCCTAAAGAGCGAGTTTGAAAATGCTGGACACCGAACTAAAGTTGAATTATATAACCGTATTGAACCTGCGGCAATCAGCGCAGACCAACGCAGAGAAAGCTCAACCGGATACACCACTTTGCGGTCAGCATACTGAAACCGATTAAATACTTCAGAATGCTGGGGAAAAAAGGTGAAGACCACTTCGATCCAGACGATCCGACACGTTGTCAAGCGAATAAACAGCGTGGGCAATGGCACTTATGAGAATGATCGGCATCCGGTAGCTGAACCGTTGAGAGTGAAACTTTTCAGGTGCGCTTACGCGTCGTTCATCATACTGACCAGAAGACGTAGGAACATCATGTTCATCGTTTCACTTTGGCAAAAGCTCATTGTTCCACGGATGAATGGTTGGGCTACGCTCATATCATTCGGCTCAACGCAACAGTCAATCATGGCGAATACTAATGGGCACATGTTGATGACTGTGTCGTAATGCGGGAAGTTCATATTAATACTTGCAAAGGTGTGTGGACAGTGTCCGCACGTTCCTGCGACTGTTCAGATGCATCAATAAACGATTCTTTAGTGGTTATGTCGGTTTCTCTCAAGAAATTTTTAAGTCATGGGTAGCTGAATTGTAGCATCCCCCAATTATGAAACTATATCATACAGTTCGAGCGTGGAACTTACAAGATAATAACAAACGGACTGCGGTCAACATCCGCAGTACAGATCTTTTCCCATAGAACCGGCTTACCTCACCGGCTAAACGACCTCACCTGCCCTGTGCCCGTCTCTTCCACGATCACTTCCGGTACGATCGATGGGAACAGAGCCGAGATATTCGCGCCCACACCCACGTAGACCGTATCCTGGGCATCGTTTATCCGAATGGAAGTAATGTGGGGGTAGATCTTCAAACCACCCAGATAGTCATTGTTCATGTTGGCATAGCTCTGCGCCCAGGCGTAGGTCGCTTGCGTGGGACGCAACTCACCTTTTGCAACAAAAGTGCGCTGGTTTATCTCCGCCGCAGCAGCCACAGCTGCAGCGTCCGCAGCCTTGCCAATCTCCTGCCTGGCATACAGGTAA
>CAIMZS010000226.1 GCA_903846015.1 uncultured Anaerolineae bacterium
GGCTTGCCAAACCATCAATGTCACCAACGTCAACAAAAAAGCCGTTGTATCCATCATGCAGATATTGGATCTCTGGACTATGATTCTTTACGCGCTCAGTGATCAAAGGCACTCCAAAACAAAAAGCATGAACAATTGCCAGTCCCACAAAACCAGGCAATAGAAATACTTCGGCAAGTGAAAATATCTTCGCCAATTGCTCTTCGTCAAATACCTCACCAATAAATATGCAATGCCCGGGCAATACACTGCCGGCTATTCGCTCCAGACGGACACGGTCGGGGCCATCCCCAATGATCAACAGATAAACGCCAGGAACCTTCTGACATGCTTCTTTAACAGCCCATAAAGCGTCATCGATTTTCTTGCTCGCCAATAACCTACCGCTAAACAGGACCACTCGAGCATCTATATCCAACCCTAATGCTGCCAAAACTTCTTGACGCGGGTACCGCTGCACATTGAAAGACTTACCATTCCTCAACATCGTGAGCATTCACACCATGACGCAGGATACGGGCTGGGACACCTGCCACGACACACCCTGATGGCACTGATTTTACAACAACCGCGTTTGCCCCAATGATGTAATTTCCATCAATGACGATGGGGCCAATTATTTTTGCGCCTGCACCGATATAAACATCATTCCCGGTCACTGGCACATTCTTATGTTTGCCTGCCCCACCAACCGTGACTTGCTGGCAGATAAGCACATTATACCCAATCCTCACACCTGGATGCAAGACAACGCCGCTACCACCATGGGCCAGCAGACAATCGGGGCCAATATGTACTCGATATGGAATAACCGCAATGAATAAAAAAACATCAGCAGTTGTAAAAGACGAGGCAACACGGGGAAATGATGTCAATAGAGCCAATTTGCTCAATAATATATAATGATCGGATTCCGCAACGACTTTTTCGACATATTTGTCCTTATGAGATCGGTTTTCGATGAACTAAATAAGCACGAGTCGCCTTGAGAGCATTATTGTCAAAGCGTAGAAATTCCGGATGCGGGTGTATTCCGCCCAAATTGACATCTTCTTCTGTTTCAGATTGGATTAAATCAAAACCGCTTGCCTCGAATGATGAAAGAATTTCCGGCAGTTGTAATCTATTAAAATATTGCAACCTGTTCTCGAAGAACAATTTCCATATAAATGTAGAATAGCGCAAATAATTTTTAAGTGGCATGCCAGGCACATAATGAGTCAAATGATCATCAAGCCCAATTTGATGAATGGACACGCCGCCAGGCTTTAACAATCGATGGATATTTTGAACTGTAGAATGAAAAGCATCATGGTCTACATGCTCAAGAACATCCATGCTAAACACAACATCAAACGCTTTATCTTGAATAGAATCAAGACTTCCCTGCGGATCTATTAAATATCTCATGTTGAGTAAATCATAAAGTTTATCAAAATCATTGATAGCAATAATATCTCTTAGCAATGCATTGGCTATGTCTAATTCTTCAGCCGTCTTTGACATAAGAGACGGGACCGCTGATAGTGCAATTAACAGGTTGCCACAACGCTTCTTAAACGATTCGAAATTTCGATTATCCTGCACATCAAATAGGGTCAGTTTCGCTTTAATGACTCCACTGCAAAAAGTATGCGACAAAACTCGTCCAAATTGCACTCTCCTCGATTCGCGGATTCTTTAATATAATTAGAGCAACCCAGCAAAGCCC
>CAIMZS010000227.1 GCA_903846015.1 uncultured Anaerolineae bacterium
CCAGTCAGGCCCATATTACCAATATAAAAACCAAAACGGTTGAAATACAGAGTCGACGCTATCCCAATGACCAGGCCAAGGATCACACCACCAATCGCTAACAGGGAAGATTCGGCTAAAAACAGCATCATTATCCCACTACCCCGCATCCCAATGGCTGCTAAGATACCTATATCACGAGTACGCTCGTAAACTGACATGATCAGGGTGTTAATAATCACAGAAGCGGTAATGGCCAGGATTATCATGTAGAGAATTCCAATGTAACTATTTGCCATCGCCTCCCAGTCAACAATCAAGGTATTCATTTCCTTCCAAGTCAAGACCTTCAAATTGGAAGTTTTCAACGCGTCAATCACCAACTGAGTATCTGCCGTGTTCTTGAGCAAGACAAAGATCGTACTGGCATGATTTTCGGTCTGAGTGATGGCCTGTGCCTTTGCAAGTGGCAGGAAAACAGTCACACTATCGTAACCCCATGTGTTGGTGGTGTAAATTCCGCGCAAGGTAAAGGATTGTTGTTCCACGTTACCGTTGGATGTGTTGACCGACAGCCCAACCGGGTCTCCGACTTTCAATTTCAACTTTTCTGCCGCCGGTTTGCCGAGCAGGATACCGTCACGGTCATCTGCGGTGAGATAAGTGCCACTGATCATACCGTCCCTATACGGAGCGTTTGCTTCGGAGGCTGGGTCAATGCCGACGATGCGCACCCCCGCCGAGTCATTTCCAGCGGAAAGAAAACCGCTGGCGTAGAGTCTGGGAGTCGCAACGGAAACAAGCGGCAGGGCGACAATCTTGCTGGCAATCTGATCCGGATTATCGACCAGATCCTCCCACTTTAGACTGGATTTGTTCTCATCATAAGTTGCCGAGCGTATCTGGATGTGTCCGCTTTGAAGATGGATGGCAGATTCAATCGCGCCGCCCATTTCACCTTCAATCACGGAAGCCATCAAAATTAACAGCGCGAGCCCGATGCCAACCGCCAAAGCCGAGAAAAAAGTTCGGCGACGGTTACGCCCCAGGTCGCGGAAAGCCATTTTGATAATTTGGTTCATAACGCACCTTTATACAAAATGCAGGGCTTCGGCTGGTTCGCGCCGCCCCGCTTCGATGGCGGGTATGAGCGAAGCCAACACAGAGATGATGGCAATGGTGGATGCCCGCATGAGCAGCATTTCGGTGCCCCAGGTGGGATAAACCTTGTCCTTAATGAGCGCCATGTAGCTGGCCAGGCCTGAGTAAGCAGTGAAGTCCAACCCCACCTGCATCAGACCCCAGTTGCAAGCCAGCCCCAGGAGAATGCCCGCCGCAATACCAACCAGGCCTATCATCATCCCTTCGAGAACGAACAACAACGAGATTTGGGCCGGTCTCAGCCCCATTGCGCCAAGCATCCCGATTTCGCGGGTACGCTCGTAAACTGCCATCAGCAGCAGATTGAGAATTCCCACCCCCGCAATGGCGATGATAATGACGCTAAATACGTTCATCACGCCGCCCTTGGTATTGATGGCGGATGCCAGATCGGGATAGTTGGCCTGGAAGGACTCAATCTCATAACCCGACAGGCTGGATTTCATGTTCTTGATGACCACAGCCTCTTGGCCAAGCCGTTTCATGAATATGGATACTTCGGTGGGGGCACTGACCTCGTAGAGTGTCTGTGCTTCGGCAAGAGAAATGTAGACGGTCTGCTTTTCGATGTCTGCCATACCCAGATCAAAAATACCGATGATATTCATGGTGCGTTGGCGCATCTGGTCGTGCTGGGAGCGGCCCACCAGGGTGATACGGTCACCCACCTGGACGCCGGTTGCTTCGGCCAGGCCTTTGCCAATCAGGATATTATCGGTGTCGGCGCTGGTGAGATTTCTCCCCTGCTTGACATATTGCCCGATGATATTGACCTTCAGCTCTTTTTCTGGTTCGACACCAACGATGCCCACCGCAAAAGCGCCTTCACGACTGGTGACCAGACCGCCGGTACTGATGCGCAGGGTAGCGCCATCCACACCGGGATTTGCTTCCGCCGCTTTGACCACCGCTTGCGGATCCGCTAGTGGTAAGAGCGGAATGGAACTGGCCTGTTCGCGGTAGCCCTGGGCGTGAACCTGAATATTCCCGCCCAACACTTTCACTGCATTCCCGTAAATGACATCGGTAAAACCATTCATCAGGCCATCGTAAAACATCATCAACGCCAATGTCAGCGACATGGCAAGCACGATGATGATCGTGCGGCGTTTATGCCGCCAAATATTGCGCCATGCAAGGCGCAGGTAAAGTTGCATTGTTGCTCCATTTCTCTCGGGTATCCGAGAAGGTACTTCTAAAAACAAATAGTACATGATTAGCGCGAGTTTGCCCGTGCAGAACCGGGTACCATGCCCGGAAATTGGCTCAAACAGACGATTTCTCGACCATGGCAGATCGCGCCCTACCTTTTGTTGTGGCCTATTCCGATTCCAGCCACTCTCTCAACACATCAACATCGCCTAACGGCAACGAACCGGCCGGCGCGCCCAGAATCCGTTCCATCGACTCAGAATAAGCGCCCACCACAGCCTCCAGTCGTTCCAAAGCACCGGGCGGCGGCTTTTCAGCCAGCAGCAGTTCCGCAATTGTGTCCTCGAAGCCCCGCGACAACCCCATGATCATTCTCCCGGACTGATCTGGGTATTTCGTCGTGAATACACCCTCTGCCACGCCCTGACAAATAATCTTCGTCAACATCGGCGCAATGCGTTTCATGGCAGTAGATTCCTGTTTCTGGCGCATCAGAACGTTGGAATCCGTATACCAGACGCGCAGAAGGCTAAGAATAAAGGCTTTTTTGGCCACCTTCCAACGCCCGCCGGTATCAAAATAGCGCTTCAATTTTTCGATCGCCGATAATTCCTGATCGTCTACGATCGGCTGTAAAATCTGGTCCGCCTCATCCAGCATCCGTTCAATCAATCCATCCAACAGAGCTTGTTTCGAATCAAAATAATGATAAAAAGCGCCCTTAGAGATTTTCAAGGCATCCAACATATCTTGTATCGACATTTGTTCATACCCTTTGGTATAAACCATCTGTCGGGCCGCATCCAAAATTTCATTGCGCCGGGCGGCGTAATCATCTTCTTTGACAATGCGTACCATATCACTCTCTTTCATAAACCGACCGTCGGTTTATTATACAATATATTGTATGCCTCCCCCATCCAAATGTCAATACCACACTGGCTGGGGAGGTTGGTGCAACTTTTTGGAAAATTACTCTCGCCAATTCCACCTCTGGACCGAACCCCCGGCTCAGGCACTCGCTCTTGCTCTAATCTGCGCAATCATCGAAATCTGCGTAAATCTGCGGTTCAGACACGATGCACGGAGCCACAACCGGCATGAAGCAAGGACATCGCTTACGCATTTGGCTTTTGCTCGTCAATCGAAAAAAGCGATTTGGGTTATTCGCCAATAATTTTCACCAACACTCGCTTGGCGCGGAGGCCATCAAATTCACCATAAAAAATTTGCTCCCACGGGCCAAAATCCAGCTTCGCTTTTGTCACAGCCACAACCACTTCCCGGCCCATTACCTGCCGCTTCAGGTGTGCATCTGCGTTATCCTCGCCTGTTCGGTTGTGCCAATACTGTCCAAGCGGTTCATGCGGTGCGAGCTTTTCCAGCCACACTTCATAGTCATGATGCAGGCCGTTCTCATCATCATTGATAAATACAGATGCAGTTATATGCATCGCAGAGACAAGAATAAGCCCTTCCTGGATAGCGCTTTCTGCCAGGCAGGTTTCCACTTCTCGAGTAATATTAACAAACCCACGCCGGGATTGAATGTTAAACCATAATTCTTTGCGAAATGATTTCATGTCGTCGCCCTCCATCGCGGGCCAGATTGTAATTCATTCTTGCATCCCTACAAAACACCCGCACCAGGGTATCTCACGTGAATAGATTCAATAAATTCCAACATCCATCGGGGCCTCCAGCGCAATGGTTTGCAAACGTGCGGCAAACGCTTCCAGGGCCTGTTTGCGCTGTTCGTCAACCATACGCACCGGATTGTGAACAATGTGTGGAGCCAGCACTTCAAAACCTACAAACTGCAGCATGCCACGATGAATCGGGCGCAATATTCCAGCAATATCCCCGTTAAACCCACCCTTTTGATAACCACCTTCCGAGCCGCCGGTAGTCAGAGACAGCATTGCCCGCTTCCCGTGAAAAACACCCGTCCCATAGATCCGCCCACCACCATAAATACGTCCCATGGCAAAAACCCGATCCACCCACCCTTTGAGCATGGCTGGCATTCCAAACCACCATAATGGAAATTGCCAGATCATCAGGTCACACCACTCGATCTTCCTGATCTCAGCCTCAATCTCATCCGAAAACCCACCTAACTCGTTTGCATTCATTTCCTCTATCTGCAGCTTGAGATAGCTTGGATCTTTCATCGTTGTAAAGTTTTTCCGGCCAGAGACCGGATCAAAGCCCATCGCATACAAGTTGGATGTTTTTACTTCATGTCCAGCAGCCTCCAACGTCTCACAAGCTGTCTGAAACATTGCAGCGTTAAAACTACGTGGCTCCGGATGCCAATATACAATGAATACTTTCATAGAATAGACTGCTCCTGATTATTTGAACATTTTTTGGCTGCGAATAATTGCGTTTTCCCGATGTTCCTTCTCACCATAACACCCTGCAATTGGCTGC
>CAIMZS010000228.1 GCA_903846015.1 uncultured Anaerolineae bacterium
CTTCCTGGTCTGTAATAACTAATAATTTAGTTCAGCCGCGCTATTTACCAACCGTCATGCTTGAAATCGTCTGCATAACAGATGCCAGCAGCTTTTCCACCTCGGCCAGGCAGACATCATATTGTGACACTTCCTGATTGGCAAGCGCATATTCCAATCGCTTCGAGGCCTCGCGCAGGTCATTTGCGCCAATCGTCCCCGCCATCCCTTTAAGCGTGTGCGCCAATCTATTCGCCAGCGAGATATCCTTGTTCTGGATTGCCACCCGGATCTGGTTGGCCGTATCCGCATGGGTTGTGCGAATCAGCCTCAGCAGGCGATCATATAACGCCTGGTTATTGCCGAGCCTTTCCAGGGCAGCCTGGGTGTCCAACTTTGAATTCACCAGGGCAGCAGGCCCGCTCTCTTGCACTGCTGCGCACCAGGATTCATCTTCAACAGAGTCGGATATCGGACCGAAAGCCTCATCCGGCCTCAACCAGCGCAGCAAGACATCGCTCAGATGGCCGACATTGATGGGTTTGGAAACAAATTCATTCATCCCGGCCAGCAGGGCCTTTTCCCGGTCGCCTCCGAAGGCATGGGCAGTCATCGCGATGATCGGGAGTTTATAAAACCCAAAACGCCCATCCGCGCGAATACGGGCGGTCGCCTCATAACCATCCATGCCTGGCATTTGGATATCCATCAAAACCAGGTCAGGCATTACAGCTTGTTCTCCAACCGGATCCTGGCCGGGCTGATTCGCAAGGCTGCCGTTCAAGACCCTATCGACCGCTTCCTGACCATTCCTGGCAATCGAAACCACCAGGCCCATTTTTTCAAGAAGCTCTTTGGCCACCATTTGGTTAATTTCATTATCTTCCACCAGCAGTACATGCCGGCCGCGCACAGTTTCCCACAATGCGACATTCTGATCCGCTGCCAGCTTAGCACCAGCGCTTGACTCAGGCCCTGCCTGCAGGCTTTCTTCATTCTGATTTTTTTGAAGCCCAAAACGGATAAAGAAAGTGAAGTTACTGCCCTGCCCAAGCTGGCTTTCAACCTGAATATCGCCGCCCATCATCTTGATCAAGCGCTGGCAGATGGTCAACCCAAGACCGGTGCCGCCGTATTTGCGGCTGGTGGACGAATCAGCCTGGATAAAAGGACGGAACAATTGAGAAAGCTGTTCAGGACTCAGTCCGATGCCGTTATCCTGCACCGAAAACTCCACCACGACTTGTTCGGCAGTCTTCTGCAGCACATGCGCATTAAATGTGATTGTGCCCGCATCGGTAAACTTGATCGCGTTATCCAACAGGTTAAGGATAACCTGCCTGATCCGGATCGGATCACCCACCACCAGGCGCGGCAGTTCTGGCGCCCGGTTAAAGACCAGCTCCAGGTTTTTCTCCCCCGCCTTGTAAGCCACCAGGCTGGCTACCCTCTGCAGCACTTCGTCCAGATCAAAGTCAAGTGCATCGATATGATATTTTCCGGCTTCAATTTTTGAATAATCAAGGATATCGTTGATGATAACCAGCAGCGACTCGCCTGAAACCTGGATATTGGCCAGGTATTCACGCTGTTTGGGGGTAAGCTGTGTTTGCAATGCCAGGTGAGTCAAACCAAGCACCCCGCTCATGGGAGTGCGGATTTCGTGGCTCATCACGGCCAAAAAATCATCCTTGGCGTGGTTGGCCGCCTCGGCCTGCTCCTTGGCAATTTCAAGCTGCCCGGTGCGTTCCTTCACCAGCCCTTCAAGGTGATCCCGGTAACTCAATATTTCGGCCTCAGCCAGTTTTCGTTCGGTGATATCCTGCACGGTTCCAAACGAGTAAATGGGTTGACCGGCATCGTTATACTCGCTCCGTCCGATCTCGTTGACCCACTTTATGCGCCCGTCCTTCATTGATAAGCGATGCTCAACCTCGAATGAAGTCTTATTCTCGATCGACTCACGCAGAACCCGCTCCACCAGCGCGCGATCATCCGGATGAACAAACATCAGGAACCCGTTACTTGAAGAACCCTGCAAAGAGTCAGCCTCAAAACTGGCGCGCTTGACCTCGAACAGCGCAAAAATTTCATCCATCCACTCCAGTTTATTGGTAACCAGGTCCAGCTTCCAACGGCCCAGCCGGGCAATCTCCTGGGCCTGGCGCAGGTTGGACTCGCTCTCGCGCAAAGAACGGGTGCGTTTCAAGACCGCCCGGCGCAGCGTCACCGTCCAGGCGGCAAAAATGATGGCAAGGCCAGCCAGAAATACTCCTGCGCCAAGCGCCAGCGATTGATAACGCACCAGCCAATTGTTTTGAACGATTGGTTGGGACAACCATTTATCTGCCAGCACATCATACTGACCTGAGGCCCTCAGCGCCAGCAAGCCTTTGTTCAGCAAGGCGATCAGGGCAGTATTTCCCTTTTGGGCGGCAAACCCGTAGGGCTGCGGGTACAGGGCTATCGCGGCGATTTCGACCTTATTTAATGAATATTGCCGCAGCAGCTCAAGCCCAGGCTGTTCTGCCGTCAAAAAAGCATCCACCTTGCCGCCCTCCAGCATCAAGAAGCCTTCTTCTTTGCTCTGTACGATCATTTTTTGGAAATCACTGCGGTCTGCCAATTTTTCCAGGGAAATATCGTTATCCTGGAATGCCACCCTGTAACCGCTCAACGTATTCAACCCATCAATATTTGCACCAGGTGAACGAAAAATGGCCTGCTCGATCTGGCTGTGCGGATTGGATAAAGCGTAACGTTGGGCGCGTTCCGGCGTCTGAATCATATTGACCAGGTCGACAGTGCCCTTATCCAACCCATCCACCGCCCCGGGCCAATCCATCGGCACAAAGCGAAATGTAACCCCCGCCAACTGTCCAATTTCGGTCAACAAATCAACCGTAAAACCGGTCACTCGTCCGGCTGAATCAACATACTCATACGGCGCGTATTCCGAGTCAATCGCAACCACATAGAGCGGTCCCCCAGCGGATGATTGCGCCTGTACCTGGGATGCCATAACTGTCAGAAAGATAACAATAAAAAATACGATTTTCCACTTCATGAAATAATCCCGAATTAATCACTGCCGGCCTTGCTAAATCAAACCAGGCGGCAGCTATTCATCGTCCCAATTTCGAAATAGGTGAAAATCAAATAATTTCCTGGCACAAATCCAGCATTTATTCTAACCCGAATTTCAAAACAATTCCAGATATAATCAGATCATATTGATATTTCATCCCAACCAGAACAAATCAGCAGCCCTGGTTCCAGCACAAGGCCACGACCGGCATGCAACAAAACGCCGGTCTCGCCCACCTGTCCCAGTAAGTGTGGGGAATAGCTGGAGGCTCGCACGCTCTGCGCTTGCAGGCCTTACTCCTTCCCGTGCAGAGACTGGGGCCTTCATATTCTGCCGACCATGTTCACCCTTTCCGCTCAAATATCTGTTTACCCAAATAAGGTTCATCCCTGTTCCATTAATGACAGCTATTCTAACGTAACTTTTGTGCAAATAACTGACGAGGTGCAAGATTCCGCGAAAAAACTGAACTTTTCAAATCGCCAAAGATCGGATAAGC
>CAIMZS010000229.1 GCA_903846015.1 uncultured Anaerolineae bacterium
CATGGTAATGTTTCCAGATCATCCGGTGAAAAGAAAATCCCTCCAAGGTTACGGCAAGAGGTGGGCACTACCACCTCGACGCCTAATTCACGTGCAGCAGCAATGAATACCTTGCCATCGAAGCCCTCAACTTGAGAAACCAAGGCATGTGAAGGTGCAAAATAATGCATGAATCGCTTAACTTGCCGATACATTCCCATCGCTCGATCTCGCTGGATAGTTGCCAGGGCATATTTGAATGTTCGTTTTTCGGCTTCGATGTCGCGATAAAGTGCTCCAGGATAGATCCAGCCCTCCTCGCCGGCTAGTGGTTTACTGCCCGCATGGTCGAGAACGATAACTCGATCAATGCCAAGAAGCTCCGTAAACAGCGCCTGGTGGTGGTCGGAAGTCAGTATGATTGCCCATTCGATGGGGGCCTTTATCTGCTTGGCATACTGGATCATATGCCAAAATACGATCGGGAATGATCCAAATCCGTGGAGTACCACTCTCATAAAATTGACGCCTTAATATTGTTAAAATTTGTCGCAGATGCCTCTGACAACGCAAGAGTTTTTTCTCTGTTTGGCGTCTGCTTAAGGGTTTGCTCAACAGCCGCTACCAATTGGCTTGCCTGCAAGTCGTTCATAGCAAGAAACGGCATGGAAAAATACTCGCATAAATCCAACACCTTACTGTCACGCCCAAACCCGACAAAGGGTATACCCAGCAAGGCCGCTAACACATGGCCATGAAAGCGCATCCCTGCAATGATATCAATATCCGAGAACTGGCGAGATAATTCTGACGGATCTGAACTAACCCTTAGCCATGTTATGGGGTGTTTCATTCCATAACGGGTCAATTCATTAACCAATGCGGAGTCAGATATTTTTAAGCCATCAAAATCCAACTCTTGAAAAGAGAGAAAACGAATATCCCACCCCAATTCCTGCAATCGCTCCAGTGCTGATGCCAAATTTTTTAGAAAACTTTCATTACCAGAGCTATTGTGTCCGATATCGCTAGCTGCAAGCGTTATCCCTAATATCGGCCGATAATTGACTGCCCGAGGTAACGTCTTTAATGAAAGCGCAAAAACCAGGTCCGCAGTACGCCGTACAGAAGTAACTCCACGAATGTCTCTGCAATTAGCTAATGAAGACGCATCCCGCACGGCAAAATCTTGGGCTAGTTTCAGAATAACCCCCAAAAGGAACCGGGGCATACCCTTGGGCAAAGGTGCCACACCAACGCCCAGAGCAAACACCTTTGCTCCTCGCAGCCGTGCCATAACTACCAGCATAGCAATCAATGCCAGGTTGATACTTGATCCCTCGCGTGCATGAAATAAGGTGCCTCCACCAAATATCAAATGCGAACAGCCACGCAAGCTATGCCATGTGGCCAATGCATAACTTGTCAATCGCTGCCAGCGGGGGCGCTCCTTGCGAACCATAATTCGCTCCAATTCGACAAATTGAATACGTTCATCAACAACACTGGAAACCGGAGTCAGGCTACGAACGACAAATGAGGCTTTCGGAAAAAATTGAAAAATCGTTGAAACCACGCTGGAAAGAAGAAGATCATCCCCAACATTGTCAAAACCATAATAGCCATACAAAAATATTTTTGGTGAAATAGGTGCCGATTTATTTATCAAATCATTACCCCCTTAATGATGCCGAGAAATTTTTCTGCTACACGATCTGCGTGATACTCCGCCCTAACTTCTTCGACACCCCAAGAGCAATCAGATCTTGACGCACGATGAACCCAGCAAGCTTCAATGGCCTTTTTCAAAGTGTCAGCCACTTC
>CAIMZS010000230.1 GCA_903846015.1 uncultured Anaerolineae bacterium
GGTGGCAACTTTCTCGTTCAACAATACCCGGCATTTTGAGCTCTATTTTGCCGCACCTTGCATGGGGGCAGTCTTGCACCCATTAAATCTGCGCTTACCACCTGAGCAGTTAATATATATCGTAAATCATGCTGAAGATAAGGTGTTGTTTTTCGAGCCGCAGTTTATCCCCGCAATCGAAAAATTTTCGGCGCATTTTAAAACTGTCAAGCATTACGTTGTGATGGGACCTACTATTCCCGAAACAACTCTCAGTCCCATTTCTTCTTATGAAGATTTGATTCGAAATGAAAGTGCAAATTATCCGTGGCCAAGATTGAACGAGAATGACGCGGCTGCGATGTGTTACACATCTGGTACTACCGGAAACCCGAAGGGGGTAGTGTATTCCCACCGTTCAATCTACCTGCATTCCTTGGCTCTTTGTATGGCAGATTCCGTTGGGATCATGGAAAGAGACATTTATATGCCAGTAGTACCTATGTTTCACGTTCTGGCATGGGGAACCCCGTTTGCAGCAATGATGCTTGGTATGACGGTTGTATTTCCTGGTCCTCACCTGACCCCTCGCGACCTTGCCGAGCTTCTGCAGGCAGAAAATGTTACGGTTACTGCTGGCGTGCCGACCCTGTGGATGGGTCTTTTAAATTTATTGGATAGTGAACGTTACGACCTGCACAACCTCAGGGCAATGATAGTTGGAGGGGCGGCTGCCCCACAATCCATGATTGAAAATTATCAAAAGAGACATGGATTAAAAATTGTTCACGCTTGGGGTATGACCGAGCTTTCACCGCTGGGATCAGTGAGTTTGCTAAAAAGTTATCAGGAAGGTCTACCTGAGAATCAAAGATTCTCTATTTTGGCTCGCCAAGGAACACCGGTGGCAGGTGTTGAATTGCGTGCCGTCGATGAAGCAGGAAAGGAAGTTCCGTGGGACGGCAAGTCATTTGGTGAATTGGAAGCACGTGGTCCCTGGGTGATTCAAAGTTATTACAACGATGAACGTTCGCAGGATTCATTTCACGAGGGTTGGTTCCGGACTGGAGATGTAGTCACAATCGATTCGGAAGGGTCAGTTTTAATTGTTGACAGGTCAAAGGATCTGGTTAAAAGTGGCGGGGAATGGATTTCTAGTCAAGATTTGGAAAATGCCATCATGTCTCATCCGAAGGTGCTTGAGGCGGCGGTTATTGCAGTTCCACATCCGAAATGGCAGGAACGCCCGCTTGCTTGTGTTGTGCCAAGGCCCGATTTTAAAGACACAATCAGCAAACTAGAAATTCTGGAATACCTCCGTGAGCGGTATACAAAAATGTATATTCCTGATGACATTATTTTCATTGATGTTGTCCCAAAGACAAGTGTCGGAAAATTTGATAAAAAGGTATTACGAGCGCAATATAAAGAATATCAACTCCCTGATTTGTAGGAAATGTTATAGCGAAAAAACTACGTCCGGTAAATTTACCGGACGTAGTTTTTTTTGCTAGGTCAGGATCTTGGATAAATTAAAATGTAAGCCTTGAATCGTGATATAAGTCACCTTAAACATAGCCAATCGTTGATGATATTCATGAGACAATTATGAATATTTCTGGGCCTGTAAAATAATTTTAAAAATATGAAATATCTTCTACGTTCTCGAGTATTTCTCAAACCGTATTCATGGCAAATCCTTGCCAATCTTGGCCTGTTGTTAACGATGACGGGGCTTTCTCTTATTGTTCCCCGGATTATTCAAACTGTTGTTGACGAAGGATTGCTCAAGGGTCAGAAAAACCTGATTGTGTGGGCAGCTTTGGTGTTACTCGTACTCGGTTTGTCTTCAGCTGCAGCAGGGCTAGTGCAACGCTATCTTGCCCAGTGGATTGCGTCACATATTGGTTATGATTTGCGAAATCGTTTGTACAACCACATTCAATACATGACATTTACATTCCACGATCACGCCCAAACGGGCCAATTGATTTCACGTTGCATCGAAGATGTACGCGCTATCCAGGATTTTGCAGGCTCCAGCCTTATTGAATGGATTCAGCTTATTCTATTGGCCAACGGAATTGCTGTCTTAATGATATTAGATAACTGGAAATTAGCCCTAATCGCTCTTTTACCAATGATTCCCCTTTTATGGGTGGCAGCAGATTTCGGGAATCGTATTACAGTCTTATTTTACAAAGTAGATAATGCGCTTGGCGACCTCTCTACTCGTTTGCAGGAGAATGTAATTGGGGCTCAAGTTGTTCGGGCTTTTGCGCGAGAATCTTATGAAATGGAACGATTTGATTCGATCAACAAAATATATTTTAAGGCACGCCTAAAGGTTGTCAATAACTGGGCAACAATAATGCCAACAACATCATGGCTTGTTACTGCCGGCACGATATTAATACTTTGGTTTGGCGGTCAAATGGTAATGAATGGCGAAATGTCAATTGGGGAGGTGGTTGCATTTAATGCCTATTTATTACTGTTGGCTGCGCCAGCTCAACAATTAACATGGTTAGTCAATGCCGGTGGTGAGGCTTCTGCAGGTGCGCAGCGTGTCTGGGAAATCCTTGATCATTCACCCGAAATTCAATCACTCCCAGGGGCAATCACCCTTCCCGCCATGACAGGCGAAGTAGAATTTAGAAATGTCTCATTGAAGTATTTTGGTGAAACAAAGGCATCTCTTGAAGACGTCTCTATTTGTGTTAAGCGTAATCAGATTATTGCCATAATTGGTGCTACGGGTTCTGGAAAAACATCGCTCGTCAATTTAATACCTCGATTTTATGATGTGTCTTCTGGCGAAATATTGATCGATGGGCATGATGTTCGGCTTGTCAATTTGGTCAGTCTGCGAAATCAAATTGGGATTGTATTGCAAACATCGATCTTATTTTCAGACAGTGTACGTGAAAACATACGCTATGGTAATCCGGCTGCAACGGATAATGAGATCGTTGCAGTTGCCAAAGCTGCCCAGGCGCATGAATTTATATCAGGGTTGCCCCAGGGTTACGATACTATTGTTGGAGAACGTGGAATTACTTTATCAGGAGGCCAACGCCAAAGGGTGGCAATTGCCAGGGCTTTGATCATGAATCCTCGAATTCTTATCCTCGACGATTCTCTTTCTTCAGTCGATACCCACACAGAAAAACTTATTCAGGAAGCCCTTGATCGTTTGATGGAGGGCAGGACTACTTTTGTGATTGCGCATCGTTTAAGCACAGTTCGTCGTGCCGATATGATTTTGGTGATGGATAACGGCCGCATCGTTCAGAGCGGCAAACACAGCGAATTGCTTAATCAAAAAGGTGGTTTATACAAAGAAATCCATGATTTACAATTGAAAACAACTGCAGAATCTTTTAACGAGAATGTAGAATTTTAGATCAAGCAAGAAGTAACTTCTCCTGGCAATATAAAAAATATATTTTGCCACTGATATTTCTTTATATTGAATTTGTTGTGAACACAGCCTCATGGAAAACAAAATTAGAACAAACATCACACCACC
>CAIMZS010000231.1 GCA_903846015.1 uncultured Anaerolineae bacterium
AATAGTGCACTAAAGATGGAAAATCTATGGAGCCCGAATAATGAGAAACATAGGATGCTAAATCTTGCTTAACAAAAGGCATGTATGCATACTCGTCGAAGGCCAGCGAATCACCAGTTAATTCGACTAAACGTACAATAATCCCCGACGCCAACATTGTAAATGTTAGGATAATCCACATAACTCTTAATTTAGTCATATTAACAATAACCACATAGTTTACGCGATAATATTGTTTGGTAAATGAAAAGAATACAAAAATCACTCAGGAAAAAAAAGTGAAGATGCAAATCCATTTAAAAATGTTCCTTTTCGACCACAGGCAGAAATGGCCCCTGTTTGACTTCCAGGAAAACGGTATCTTCCAACATGCGAAAGCCGTGCCCGCCGCCCACCATCAGCATGACGTCACCAGTTTTGAGTTCACGTGTGACGACCAGCTCGCGCTCATCGTTGTAGATATCCATCAGGCAGCGCCCCTGGCGCACGATCAAGACTTCGGAGGTTCCGATCAGGTGCCTTTCCAAAGGCAGGTGTAAATGCCGCTTCACCTCGCCGCCAGCCGGGTAAACCACAAAGCCAACCTGCTGTTTAAACTCTTGCGGGGTCAAGAAGGTGGTTTTCTCCGGGGAGACCTGGGCGCGAATAATATAGGTCAGGTCATGGCCCTGCCAGGCAATCTTCTCAAGGTAATCTGTGGTGGTGATCTGCAACTGGTCGTTATCCATTTTTTCTCCCGTATCCGCCAAGCCGCTGAAGGTCGGATTCAACCATCAATTCAACCAGATCCTTAAAGCTGACCGTGGGCGCCCAACCCAACTCTTCTTTTGCCTTGACTGGATTGGAGATGAGCAAATCCACTTCAGCCGGACGATAAAAAAGCGGGTCTTGAACCACATAATCCATGTAATTCAGGCCAACACAGCCAAATGCCAGTTCGCAAAATTCGCGCACGGAATGGGCTTGCCCTGTGCCAATCACATAATTACCAGGGGCTGGCTGCTGCAGCATGCGCCACATGGCTTCCACATAATCACCGGCAAAACCCCAGTCCCTTTTGGCCTCCAGGTTGCCAAGCCGCAGTTCTTTGGATAAGCCCAATTTGATTTGCGCAACCGCATTGGCAATCTTGCGGGTCACAAATTCCATGCCACGCCGCGGGCTCTCGTGATTGAACAAAATGCCGCAGGCAGCAAACATATTGAAGGATTCGCGATAATTGATTGTGATCCATTGTCCGTAGAGCTTGGCTACCCCGTAAGGCGAGCGCGGGTAGAAAGGCGTGTTTTCAGTTTGCGGTACTTCCACCACCTTGCCGAACATTTCGCTGGAAGAGGCCTGGTAGAAACGGATTTGGGGATTTACCCGCCGGATCGCTTCCAGGATGCGCGTGACGCCCAGACCGGTGACATCACCGGTCAACAACGGCTGGCTCCAGGAAGAGGGCACAAAGGATTGCCCGGCAAGATTGTAGACTTCATCAGGCTCGAATTCTTCGAGCAGGCTCATCATTGAGGATTGATCATGCAGATCGCCCTGCGAAACAATGATATCGTCGAGCAGGTGTGCGATTCGTTCGAAAGTTACCGTGCTGGTGCGGCGCGCCATTCCGATAACCCGGTAGTTTTTTTTCAGCAATAACTCAGCCAGATAGGAAC
>CAIMZS010000232.1 GCA_903846015.1 uncultured Anaerolineae bacterium
ACTTGTATTGGACCAACCCGCAGCCAGACTGGCATCCCCAAAATTCAAGAGTCCACCATTCGGAGTTGATTCTCCCCACGGGTAGCTCTTCTCTTCCGTTCCCCGCGCGGTCTTTTCCCACTCTGCCTCAGTAGGCAACCTACCGCCGGACCACGCGCAGAAGGTGCTGGCATCGTTCCAGGAAACATGAACAACTGGGTGTTCGCTTAGACCAGCCAGGCTGGAACCTGGGCCTTGCGGGTGCTGCCAGTCCGCGCCCATCATCTGCTTCCAGCTTTGAGATGAAAGATTCAAAATGATTGATTCGCCCGTTTTTTCTGCATCGGTTATGTAATCGGTGGCTTGTGTAAAATCCCCAAACATGGTATTGGTCACATCTGTCCGGTCAATCCAGAAAGCATCCAAGTAGATTGTGTGTACAGGTTTTTCATTTTGTTGGCCACTATTGCTACCCATCGTAAATGGTCCTGCCGGAATATAGACCATTACCATACCATCACTCGGGCGCGACCAGGTTGAGCCAATACCCAATACTGGAATAGTAGGAATAGATGTACTGGTACTGGCCGGATGATTCGTTGCAGTGAGTACTTCATTTGCAGTATGAGTAGGCTCGAATGCTGTTTTTGTTACTATGCTGGCAGGAGTGAACGAAGAAGGTGCAGATTGTATTTCACTTATCGAAACAGAGCTTTTTACTTCATTAATTGCGCTGAGAAAAATTGGAATGAAATAATAACCGAAGCCCGATATAGCAATCAAAGCGATTCCAGCAGTCACGTAATACTTGAATAGATATGGGCAAAGAATATGAAAAGGTTGCCAACTCGGTACTCGATGACCATATTTGTCAAAATAGCTCATGAATTTTGCCTTTTATTGTCACACGTAAGAAGAAACCGAGACCAAATTAGTCTTATCGTTGCTGTCAGTTTTTAGGGCTAAACTTTACGATTATTTACCAAAAACCCGAAAGGTTTTGAGTTGGCAGTACCGAATGGAAATAGAATTGGCAACACATAGTTGGTTATGGGTGCAAAGCCCATCGCATCACAGTATTATCTCTATAACTGCTACTAAACAAAAATTTTCCATCCGGACTGAAAGCAATTCGTTCGATGGCTGCTGTATGCCCAACAAGGTCTCGTAGAAGTTTTCCATTGGACACATCCCAAAGTTGGATTTTTGGATCATCTGTGCCTACAGCCAGGATGAGACCATCTCGGCTATAGGCAATACTGTTTACCCAGTTACCACTTATGATTGTTTGAATGATCTTGCCGTCTTGTGCATTCCATATAAGCACCTTGCCATCCTCACCACCTGATACAAGAGTGTTCCCGTCCGGACCAAACGCAACAGATGAAACTCCCAATGCCCTGCCCCCGAGCAGATGGGAACCCTTATAAGAAGCGTATTGCACACCATCCATTCTAGTTGCAAGCTGGCGAAGGAATTGACCATTCGCCACATTCCACAACTTAACAGTATTGTCTTCTCCGCCGGATGCTAATATTTGTCCGTCTGGGCTAAAAGCCACACTGTTAACATAACCGGGTTGGTCTTTAAACGTAAAAATCAAATCACCAGTATTAGGATTCCACAACTGCACCAAATTGCCTGCATTGTCTGAATTGCCTGAAGCGAGTAACTGTCCGTTGGGGCTAAAAGCAAGACTGTTTACGCCAATGATGCCTCCTTCAAGTGAGCGGATAAGGCTTCTATTTTTTACATCCCATAACCGAATAATGCCGTCCGTACTGCCAGATGCGATTAACATTCCATCCGGGCTGAACGCAACGCTTGCCACTCGCTCATTATGGCCTTCAAACACAAAAAGGAGTTGTCCGGTTGCCGAATCCCATAGCCGTAAAGTTCTGTCCGAATCATCATAATTGCAAGTTGCTACTGTAGTTCCATCTGGGCTAAATGCGAAATCTTTCCAATAAATCTTCCATCGAGATAATTCATTTACAAGATTAACATTTTCCCGCGTAATTGTCTCTATTCTGGCAGGAACATTATTGGATTGGGTAACCGTTGGGAGTGGTATAGTAGGAGAAATATCTATAAACTGTGTAGCTATCGGGGATAAGGCAATATGGATCGGTTCACGTGGGTTTTGATGTTGTGAAGACATGGGGAC
>CAIMZS010000233.1 GCA_903846015.1 uncultured Anaerolineae bacterium
GGGCCATGGCATGCAGCGAAGCGGCTTTGCCCTTTTTATCGCCGAGTTGCTCCAAGAGTTGCAGGCTTTCTTGATAGAGGGCCAGGGCGCGGTCGAGGTCGCCGCGGGTCAGATAGACCTGGGCCATGGCATGCAGCGAAGCGGCTTTGCCCTTTTTATCGCCGAGTTGCTCATCAAGTTGCAGGCTTTCTTGATAGAGGGCCAGGGCGCGGTCGAGGTCACCGCGGGTGTTGTAAATTGTGGCAAGGTCATGGCGGATGGCACTCTGGATTTTTGCGTTTTCCGGTTCAGTGATACCATCGGGTAAACCTCCAGAAACGACGCCATTCAGCAGATCGAAGGCAGCCTGCGTCTCGCCCCAGGCGTTCTTCAGCCACGCCAGCCGGCGGATATGCCACAGGCATTCCGGACCATCCAGCGTCCCGGTCGCCTGGTCAAGGGCATTCATAGAAAGCCGCACCAGGCGGTTTAAACCCAGGTCGCTGTAAATATCTAAATAGCCGCGCCGGGCCAACCACGCGCCATAGGCGGCATAACCGGTTTGCTGTTTCTCCTGGTCAGCCGGTTCCACGCGCCGGGCGGCTTCCTGGCGCAGGGCCGGCTGGAAGCGCCAGGTGGCGGGTGAGCCATCGTTAAAAGCGGCGTCCACTTCCAGCAAACTGCGGCGGGTGAGTTCGTGCAGGGTTTGCACTGCAGCTTGTCTTTGTCCTACTCCCGCAGGGAGCGAAATTTTTTCCCAAAGCAGCTCGGCGGCTTCGGCAAAAAACGGGAAGGGAAAGATGCTCAAAACTGCCAGGCTGGCTTGTAAAGCGGCGTCGAGGTGGTTAAAGCTGCGTTCGAAGGCCGTCAGAAAGGTGACGTGGTGCCCGGCCAACCCGGCGCGGCGGGCAGCGGCCAGCTCAGCTTCCCAGTTTTGCAAAAAATCGGCCTGGCTGACGGCACTGAGGTCATATTCACCGGCCAGCAGGGCAATCGCCAACGGGTGCCCATCGGCGGCATGCTGGATGGCGCGCGCAAACCTGGCATGTTCATCCAGGCTGGCCTGGGCCTTGACGCTGTGCTGGCAAAACAATTCCGCGCCGGCGGCTTCGCGCAGCCCATGCAGGGCTGCGCTATCCGGGAACAGGCGCTCGTTGCGTAGTCCAGCGGGCTGCTCGCGGCTGGTGATCAGCACGGCCGCATCGCCGTTGGCCAGGTCGCTCACCAGGCGATGGATCTGCCCGGCTTCGACTGCCTGCTCATTCACGCCCTGCATGATGCTCTCGTAGTTATCCAGCAGCCACAAGCCGTTCCAGTCTTTGGCGGCTTGCAGCACGGCCTCACGCTTCTGCGCCGGCGGCCAGCCAGCCATCTGATGGGCGGGTTCCGGTCCAAACAGCGCCTGGAGCAGCGCGCCAGTAAAACTGGCGTAGTTGACCTCATTGGCAAATGAATAGGCGCAGACCCCCTGCGGCCAGCGCCAGGCAAAACGCTCGGCAAACGTGGCGGCCAGTGCTGTTTTGCCCATCCCGCCCGTCCCGGCAATCGTAATCACCTTTTGCCCGCCCGCGTAGAGCTTCGCCAGTTGGTGCAGTTCACGGTTGCGTCCCAAAAGTGGGCGCGCTGGCTGGATCTCTCCACCCAGCGCGGCCAGACCCGGTTTACCAAGTTTTCCTACTGCGGGCAGCCCGGCCCGCAAGGGCAGGGACGCATCCCACCCGTCGCGGGCCACGTAGCCCACCGGCAGTCCCACGCTGTGAGGGTGCTGCGCCAGGTTCTGGCGCGCCTGGCGCAGGGCTTCGCCAAAGGTCATGCCTGCAAATAAACTGTCATACAGTGCCACTGCCAGATCATCGCTCAGCGGGTCGGGGAAGGGGTTTTGCATGCCCACCGTCATCGGCACGCCGCTCAGTGCCAGCGCCCGCGCCAGGTTGGCTTGCGTGCCGGTCGCGGTCATGCAGGCGCTTAACAGCACCATGCGCAGCACACCGCGCGGCGGCATGGTCAGCAGATCGGGGCCGGTTAGCGAGTCGAGGCTGCCGTCTTCTTTTTCCAGCGACAAAATTGCCAGTGGGCCGCCTGGGGTCGGCACCACATTCCCGTGACAGGTCAGATGCAGGACGGCGGGTCCCTGGCGCAGGGCCTTGTTTAACGCCTGGCGCGTGGGCGGAATACGCCGGGCCTGCAGGTCTTTGCCGCACTCTTGCAGTGTTGCGCGAATGGCGCGCAGTTCGTTATCCAGGTCAAGGCGATAACCTTCGCGCGGGTCTCCATCCCCGTCCACCAGCGGGTCGGCCGCCAGCGCCACAAAATTGAGCGTTCCAGCCCCACTGAGCGGCGGCGCGTCGCGCTGCACCGTGCGCAGCAGCCCGGCTTTGACGCACAGAAACTGCCCATCCGCGCAGGTCGCAAACTCCCATGCAATGGCATCTGCCGCCTCGTCGCAGTCCAGCAAGACCAGGTTGTCGGCATCGGCGTCCAGGAACGCCAACAGTTCGCTTTCGCCTCCCAGGGCGGCGGTCAACGCCTGTCCGTACCGGTAAGGATCGGCCTGCAGCCGTTCAATGGAGGACAGCGTCTGGAACGGGGTGCGCGTCACCTCAGTGCGGCCTTCCAGCCGGGCGGCCAGGTCTTCGTTTTCGCGGTACAGGTGGATGGTGAGCGCCATAAACTTTCCCTCCAATGGGTTTGTTGGATCACAGATGATGGAAGTATACAACAAAACCAGCGCACAATTGAAATTATTCCCCGGCGGGCAACTTTTTCATCAGCCTCGTACAAATGGAAGCGGCCGAGCAAAATGGTGGCATCGTATATGGCAGGTTCAATTGCTGTCGTCTGCTCAGGTAGACCGCTATTTATAATTTATCTCAGATGGAAGTGCTTAATTCCCCACCTTTAAACCGTCCCCGGACAATAAACTGTTCATCAGAAGGTATTTTTATCATTTGACTGATTAACTCCTGCTGTTTTTGCGTTGCAATTTTTTTACCTGTCTGTCAAAATCGCTTTCAAAAGATTTATCCTGAATCACACGGAACTTTTCATATTCATGCTCTGCCAATTCTTTGGCAACCTCGTGGCTGACTGTGCCAGCATTATTCAAGATTTCGTACTCATTGAACTGTAAAAAGGCATCCAGCTTTTTGACCCAGTCTGTCATCTTCATTGGGATTTGGCGCGCGGCCTGGTTTTCAGCATAATCCAGATACATGCTGACAATTCTTTCCAACCCCTTGATCTCGGTTTCATTCAGGTAATTTTTGGCAATCGCAACATCCGATTTTAAAATCGTGCCTTCAGGGGCTTTTTTCCAGGTAGTGAGACCCATATTGGCATTTTTTGCATTGGCGCGACCAGCTACGATTTCGGCAGCGGTTTTGCCTGTGATAGCCCAGTGCAGTTTATTTTGTACAGTTTTGAAAAATGAGAGCGTGATTTCGGCGTCTTTTTCGTAATCGATGCTGCACTGTTGGTAAATATCGGTGATTTTTTGATAAAAGCGGCGTTCACTGGCGCGAATTTCGCGAATGCGCTCCAGCAGTTCATCGAAATAGTCCCTCCCAAAGCGCTGGCCTTGTTTAAGCCGCTCGTCATCCAGCACAAAACCCTTGATAATAAATTCCTTAAGTGTTTGCGTTGCCCAAATACGAAAGCGGGTGGCTTGCAGCGAATTAACCCTGTAGCCCACAACAATAATCGCATCCAGATTATAAAAATTGGTCTGGTAGGTTTTGCCGTCTTCGGCAGTATGTGCAAAAATTGCACATACTGAATCTTCCTGTAATTCGCCTTCCGCGAAAATATTGCCCAAATGTTTGCTGATAACGCTTCGATCTACATCAAATAGTTCGGCAAGTTGTTTTTGGGTCAGCCAGACGGTTTCACCCTGATAGTAGACGGCGACCTTTTTATGACCTTCCGGAGATGTGTATAAAATAATTTCGTTGTTCATGCCTTCCACCTACCTTGGCTCAGGGATGGGAAAATTTTCTTGCCCTGCTAATCTTCTGATGAAGAAAAAGATTAAGTTTAGTGAGTTTGACCGAATAGGGAAAAGACTTGCCACTTAATCAGCCTCGCCGGTTGGTAATGATTGGCCCGCAAAAGGTTGACCTATCAAAGGGCGTTTGAAAAAAAAAGTAAGAGTTGTTGTTAAGCCAGCCGCTCTTTCAAATGAACAGGGTACGACATTTATTAGTTCCCATCCTTTTTTCCCTAGATCGGCCAAATCAGGGCTTGGATCCCACTCAGCTTTTCCGATAAGTTTTATGTGAAAACTTTGATCATATCGGTAATATTCCCATTTTTGCATAATTTACATCCTAATATTTTTGTCATGGATAGAATATCTCTTTCAGCATCACCAGGATAAGAACAACACCTGCTATCGCCCAGCCAACGCCTCCGCTTTGGGGGTTGTTAGCTGCCTTCCATGCTGCTCGTATTTGGTATAAACAGGCTTGCGATTTACTGTTCCCCAAATAACTTGGGCTGTTCACCACTTTTCTTTTCAACGTTTGCTTTTTTAAACGAAGCGCTTCCACCAGTGAAGTCACGGTATTGGGGCTTGCGACCATCCATCAGTTCATCGATCGTCATTATTTGGATTTTCGGGAATTGTTCTTCGAAGGGGTTGGTATAAAAACCAGCGCTGAGGGCTTCTTTACGCATCGGTTCGGTTGGTTCGGCCAGGGTGACGAACAGACCAATTTGCGCACCCTCGCGTTCTACTGTATTTTTCAAATCCGCGATCATGGTACGAGTGACGTGTTCGCCGCCTTTGACCGAGACAATGATCTTCTTGGAAGATGTCTTTTCATCCTGGAAATAAATGATCCCATCCGTACCACTGTCCGCGCCTTTTTTGCCGCCCTTGTACGGCTGCGCCCCGACCATCGAACAAACCCAGAATTGAAATTCGTATTTATCGCGCAAAGCCAGGTCGCGGGCTGCATCCAGGTCTTCCGGCTCGCCGTGGATCTTGAACTGGATGCCGGGGAAGGCTTCCTTCATGCGCCGCTCGATCAAGTGAATCGCCAGGTGGGTAATGTCGATGCCCAGCCAGTTGCGTCCCAGCTTTTGAGCAGCATGCACTGCCGTGCCGCAGCCGCAGAACGGATCCAGCACGGTGTCACCAGGGTTGCTGGATGCCTGAATAATGCGTTCGAGCAGGGCCAGGGGCTTTTGGGTAGGGTAGCCGAGGCGTTCGGCGGATTGCGAATTGATGGGCGGTAGATCATCCCAAATATCTGGAAGCAAAGTTCCCGGCATTTCGTCAAGATAGCGGATGAACTCAACCCCACCAGTCCTTGTGTAATGTAACCGCCCAGTATCGTGCAACTCTTGCATTTTCGTTATTGGGCAGCGCCAGATTTTTATTACTCCGTTCCAATCGTAAGTATAACCACCACCCGCCAAGCTCATGGCGGTCAAATTATCAGTTCGATAGATACGGCCATTATCATCTAGA
>CAIMZS010000234.1 GCA_903846015.1 uncultured Anaerolineae bacterium
GCCCAGCGCGCGGAATTCTTCCATCAGGGTTAGTTTGGTTATCATGACAGGTCTCCGTGGTTTTACGGCGATAAATGGCTCTCTGGGAATTGGCGTGGTAAAAAATATTGGCCGCGGATAGACGGCTCGTGCCTCGTGTCTGAACCGCAGATTTACGCAGATTACGATGATTACGCCTCGTGCGGGAACCGGGACTACCGCAGATTAGAGCAAGAGCAAAGGTCTGAACCGCCTCGTGCGGGAACCGGGACTATCGCCTCGTGCGGGAACCGGGACTATCGTGATTCTATCAGAAACTCGTGTCTGAACCGGTAGATTTACGCTGATTTCGATGATTTCGCCTCGTGCGGGAACAGGGTTAGCTACCTGATGGTGAAGGTAATCTGAATCTGAATGGAGGGCTGGCCGCAGGGCGGATTAGACTGACGGCAGAGCGGATCACCGCTGGCGGTAAGGATGGCTGTGCCAGCCTTGAGCGTTTCGTAAACTCCCTGTGCGCCGCGGATCACGGTGATATTCTTGACACGGCTGATGACCCCATCAGGCTGGCTGCTGATACTGATATCCCAGGTATAACGCTCGCCCAGGTTGAGTAAAAAACTTTCGCCGAGTAGCAGATTAATCATTCCACCCTGATCATCCAGGCTAACCGTTTTCATGGTGCCGGGTGGGTTTGCCACGCCGGAGGTTGAATCAGATGGGGTTGGTGTAAACGGCTCCGGGGTGAGCTTGCTAAGATCAACCGAACCACCCTGGGCTGAACTCACCTCCGCGGTACTTGCTACAGACTCGGATGTTGAAGCCGTGGCCGTGGCCGTGGCCGTGCTAGAACCGGCACTATCGGCCGTGCTAGAACCGGCACTATCGCTGGAAGGATGAGTTTGCGCAGGCGGCTGGGCGCATCCTGAAGCCGTCAGCATGGTTGCTAAGAGCAAAATTAATAAAATTGACGAAATCTCTTTCATAGGCTCTCCAGGAATTGGCGTGGTAAAAAAATGGACGCGGATAAGCGCCTCGTGGCTCGTGTCTGAACCGCAGATTTTCGCTGATTTCGATGATTACGCAGATTAGAGCAAGGTCAAAGACTATATCGTTCGGGCACCGAGAGTGGCGCAGAAAAACCCATAGAGCCTTAAATCACCCTGGGACTTGCCTGGGATAGTTTGATGAGCAAATCATCCAGCGAAATATCCGCCAGTGAATTGAGCCGCATGGTTTCTCCCCGGATATCCATATGACGGGTGACAAGGTTGGGAACTGCAATCACGCGCACTCCGGCGTCGATGGCGGCGCGGACACCATTGAGAGAGTCTTCAAAAATAACTGCTTCATCGGCGCGCACCTGCAAGGCTTCAAGCGCTGCAAGGAACAGGTCGGGATGGGGCTTGATCCTGGCGGCATCCTCTTTGCAGATGATTGCGTCGAAGTGCTGGTAAAGCGAATGTCGCCTGAGGTGACCATCCACCCAGGCGTGATCGGAACTGGAGGCCACTGCCAGTTTCATTCCACGCGCCTGCGCCAGGCGCAGCACATTCTCCACACCCGGCAGGATCTGGTTTTGTTCGATCAATTCCATGCGGCGAAAATTCACTCTTTGCCAAAAAGAATCAGCATCCAGGTTTTTTCCTGTTAATGCGCGTAAATCTGCCAGCGGCTCAAATTCATCGCTGTATTCCGAGCCGACCGCCAGTCCAAAGGTTTCGATGGGCAGATGATGACCAAACTCACTATAAACTTCATTCAGGGCGTAATATCCAGGCGTTTCAGTATCGAGTACGAGGCCATCAAAATCAAAAATCAAGGCTTTTATCATTGTTTACTATTATTATCCGGGCTACAGTTGGGCATGATTGGGACGCGAACAGGGGCAAGTACAATCCAGATTCTCGTTTAAGGTAAGACTTGATTTTACCAACAAAAACCCTGTTGTATTCAGCTTGAATTTCATGCATAATGATTTAATACATATTACCCATAATTTGACCATGATTTTCCGGATTACAGAATGACCCTGATACCCGGACCGCATCGTGGCTGAACCACGATGATTATGCTTCGTGCGGGAACCGGGTTGAAAAAGCGACGGTAGTTAATCTCTTCCGGCTTGTCCGGGTTAGGGCAGGAGCATGTGATCAGGACTGTCCCGTCCCGTAAAAGATTCGGGATGGTATGCTAAAATCGGTTTACCAATATCGGGTGATGGCAGAGAGACTGTCTGCCCCTACATAGAATGGTGGCTTATGCAAATAGCAAGCAATCAACTGATGATCGACAGTACCACACCCATCAAGTTTATTAAATCCCCTAACTATGGCGAACCATTACTGGAAAAGGCATTTATTATTATGCACTACACGGGTGGCGCAAGCCCTCAATCTTCGGCGGCATGGTTATGTGACCCAGCCAGCCAGGTATCCTCACACCTGGTGATTGGAAGGGATGGCAGCATCGTCCAATTGGTGCCGTTTGACACTACTGCCTGGCATGCCGGGCAGAGCGCTTGGGGAACCTATACAAAACTTAATTCATACTCAGTGGGGATCGAACTCGACAACGCTGGAATGATGACCCGTTCTGGAAGCCAATGGCTCTCCAATTTTGGGAAGATCTATCCAGATAGCGAAGTGCAGACATCACCGCACAAAAGCTTCCCGAATGTAATGTATGCCTGGCACAAATACACTGATGTTCAATTGAAAGTTGCGGCGGATGTTGTTGCTGCATTGATTCGGACATACGGCTTCAGGGAAATCCTTGGGCACGATGACATCGCGCCCAAACGCAAATGGGATCCGGGGCCAGCCTTTCCAATGGAAAAATTCCGACTGGATGTGGCTGCGTTGGTCAGTGCCACCAACCCCACGCCAACACCCAACCCCATGCCAGTACCAACACCCACGCCAATTCCCAACCCAGAACCAACACCCACACCAACGCCTGACCAGCAAGGAAACAAACCCATGCACTATAAAGTAGAGAATATGGATACTGGTCAAAAGAGCGAATACACCTGGAGCACGGCTTTTAAACCCGTTGTGCTGCTCCCGGTTCCATACATTTCTCAATTGGGACAGGGGGCAGACAACCACCATAATGACTGCGGGGCGGCATCGGCAGTCATGCTGCTGGCAGCCTATCTTAATCTCCAGATCACGCCAGACGAATTCTATACAAAATTTGCCATCGTTGGCGATCCCTTTCTGAGCGTTACGCAACTACGTAACGCAATGGGCAGCCTGGGCGTGCTGACCGATTTCCGCGCCACACTGCTGCTGCAAGATCTGTTCGCGGCACTGGCGGCGAGGAAAGCTCCGATCGTTCTACTGCGCTATAAAGTATTACACGATGCCGGGCTGACGGAGAAATCCTTTGAAGGACCACACTTTGCCGTGGTAGTGGGAATGGATGTAAAAAACATCTATATCCACGACCCGTTGTACACCAATCCAACTGATGGCGCAGCCCACACCTACCCCCTGGATATTTTCTGGAAAGCATGGAAAGACGTGGCAAACGATCCTCAATACCCTAATCCGGAACGCTCGGCAATCATCCCAACAGCCGGAATTGGCTTTCGCATGGCGCGCAAGGTAAAGATCAACACCAGCTCGCTGTATGTGCGCTCAGGCCCAGCAGGTACCTTCGCGGTTGTGGCATCGGTTAAAAAGGATGATGTTCTCGATGTGACCCGGGAATTAAATGGCTGGGGCGAAATCGGCGAAAACCGATGGATTGTGCTCTCGTTTACGCTGCCAACTTAATGACAAGCGCGTTTAAAGCCCATGCTCTAACCATGATTATCCGAATTAACCCCACAAGAACCGGGGTCTATCTCGAAAGATTAGCATGATTAGAGCATGGCCCCGGTCACTTGCCCGGGAAGGAACTGGGAATATTTGTCTAAAACAACTTCAAGACAGCCTGCGAAGCCCAAGCAAACAACGATTGTGGGACAAAACTGAAGATCACTATACCAATCGCGCATACGGCAATGGTAAATTCAAGCCAGGCATCGCGGGTAATTTGCGGACTGCCATCTTTCATGTACATCGTCACTACCACACGCAGATAGTAATAGGCCGAAACCAGCGAGGTCAGCACACCTATCAGGGCTAACCAATAAATGCCCCCTTGCATTACTGCGCGAAACAGGTAAAGTTTTCCTACCAACCCGAGGGTGGGTGGCAAACCGGCCAACGACAGCATGAAGATGGTCATGGCAGCAGCCAATAATGGGTATTTCTTGCCCAACCCGGCATAATCGGCGATGGCGAGACCTTTGCCTTGCGCCTTTTCCAATGCGATGACCACACCCCACGAACCAAAGCTGGTGATAGTATAGGCCACCAGGTAAAATAACCCGGCAGCTACAGAAACAAGCCGAACGGCTGGATCCGCAAAGGGGACGAAAGCCATGAGGATATAGCCAGCCTGGGCAATGCTGGAATAAGCCAGCATGCGCTTGATATCCGTCTGGGCGATCGCGATGACATTACCGATGATCATGGTCAGAGCAGAAAGCACCGCCAAAACCGGCATCAAATCAGACGCCAGCGATGGGAAAGCAGTTGCGAAAACACGCAGTAAGGCAGCGAAACCGGCAGCCTTGGCACCAGCAGCCATGAAAGCTGTAACCGGTGTGGGGGCACCCTGATAAACGTCGGGGGTCCACATGTGAAAGGGCACAAGACCCACCTTGAAACCAAACCCTACCAGGATCAGTGCTGCGCCGATCAGGAGCAGGCTTGAGTTGGCCGTTCCAGCAGACACAGCGCCAACGATCCCTTCAAATCCAGTTGTGCCGGTGGCCCCGAAGGTCAATGCGATACCGTACACCACAAACCCGGTCGAAAAAGCGCCCAGCAAAAAATACTTGATACCGGCTTCTTCCGATTCACTCCGCGGGTAGGCGAACGCCGCCAGCACATACAGCGGGATCGAGAGCAATTCCAACGAAAGGAATGTGATGATCAGATCGGTAGCCTGCGCCATCAGCATCATACCGGCAGTACAGATCAGTATGATCACGTAATACTCACCGCGATCAATCTTCATGCGGTTAAGGTAACCATAAGCAACCGCAATGCCAAACAAGCCAGTCAGCAGGAACAGCAGACTCAGGAAATTTGAAAAACCATCCAGCACAACCATGCCATTGAACCCGGAAACGGTTGCCGGAGCCTGCGCTGATTGGATCAGGCAGATAGCCATTGTCAATGCCAGGCCCGTGGCTGCGATCAGAGCCGTCTGACCTTTTCGGTCCTTCGGGATAAACATATCCACCAGAAGGAGCACACAGGCCCAGACCGTCAAGGTAATGACCGGGAGAATGGTAATAATATCAATTTGGGTCATATCCACTCCAGTCACACCTTATTTGAACGCAATGAGCAGTTTTTCCACCGCGGGGGCAATCAGGTTAAAAAACGGCGCAGGGTACAAACCAATCCAGAAGATCATGACCAACAGCGGCAGCAAGGTGATGATCTCACGCGCATTCAAATCGCGCAGGACGTGCCCATGATGTTTGACATCCGCCACGATCGAGCCGACCGGTCCAAGGAACATTTTCTGGAACATGTAAAGGATATAGATTGCCGCCAGGATGACACCGGCAGCCGAAAGAATGGCATACCAGGGAGTGCCAAAAGCCTTTGAGCCGAAAGCGCCTAACAAGATGGTAAATTCACCAACAAAGCCATTCAAACCAGGCAGGCCCATCGAGGAGAGCGCTACGATCAACATGAGCGAGCCGAAGACCGGTGTTATTTTCCAAAGCCCGCCGTATACAGCGATCTCGCGGGTATGCGTCTGCTCATAAATCATGCCTACCAACAAGAACAGTGCACCAGTGCTAAGGCCGTGGTTAATCATTTGCAGGATGGCGCCTTCGACACCCTGAGCGTTCAGGGCGAACAATCCGAGCATGACGAAGCCTAGATGGCTGACTGAAGAATAAGCCACCAGTTTCTTAACATCCTTCTGCGAATAGGAAACCGCCGCACCGTAAAGGATACCGATGACTGCCAATACGGCAATGGTGGGCGCTGCCCTGACGGCTGCCAGCGGAAACAACTGCAAGTTGAAACGCAGGAAACCATAGGTGCCCATCTTGAGCAAGACACCCGCGAGGATGACGGAACCAGCGGTAGGCGCTTCCACATGGGCATCTGGAAGCCAGGAATGCAGAGGCCACATCGGAACTTTGATCGCAAAAGCTGCCGCAAAAGCGACAAAAAGCCACATTTGCAAATCAGCGGGGATACCGCCCTTGGCAACCAGGTCCGGCACGGTGAAGGTGCCCTGATTGACTCCCAGCCAGAGGATGGCAAGCAACATCAGGATTGAACCTGCCATCGTGTAAAGGAAGAACTTGACAGCAGCATACAGGCGGTTGGGGCCACCCCAGATACCGATCAGGAAGTACATCGGAATGAGGGTAAATTCCCAGAAAATGTAGAACAGGAACAAATCCTGGGCCAGGAAAACGCCGAGCATACCCACTTCCAACAGCAGGAAGAACACCATGAAATCTTTCACCCGCTCCTGAACAGCTGTCCAGGTGGATAAAATGGCGATAGGGGTCAGAAAGGTGGTCAGCAGCACCAACAGAATACTGAGACCATCAATGCCCAGATAGTATTGTATGTTCCAGCCCGCCACCTGGATCCAGCTATGCCTGGAGGCAAGCTGAAGATCTGGATTGGATGAGTTGAACATAGATAGCACCAACAACGAAATAACAAAGTTGATAAGCGCAGTGCCCAGTGCCGTCCAACGGATGGTGTCTTTTGATTCTGACTTGATAAACAGAAGCAACAGCACGCCCAACAGCGGGAAAAAGGTCACCAGAGTGAGGGGTTCAAACAAATAGCTCATAATACGTCCTCTCAGCCTTTATTTTGTGAGACTCTACTTCAAAAGTAGATAGCCAAGAATGGCCACCACGCCCAGCAAAACAGACAGGGCATAACTGCGCACAAAACCATTCTGTAACTTGCGCAGGGAATTCGCGGAAGATTGCAACGCATCAGCGATCACTTTGGATACTTTATCGACCACGCCAAGGTCAACCGGATCCGCCAGGAAGCGGGTGATGCCGACAAAACCAGCAGCGATGACCGAATTGTGAAACCATTCATGCCAGAAATCCCAGTCGACTTTTTGAGCCAGGAAGCGAGCCAGGTCAACATAGCGGTCGACAAAAAGGAACCAGTAGGCTTCATCGACAAACCACTTGTTTTCCATCCCTGTAAAAAGCGGACCAAGCATTTTCTTGAGAGGGTCTGGCTGACCAGCCGCGAGGGGTTGACGCAGATACAGCCACCAGGATAAGAAGATGGCCAGCAGGGCCAGCGCTGTAGATGTGAGCGCAACTGTCATGTTGAACTCACCAGGGACGATTTCGATGGTGTGCTCGAGCCACTTGGTGAGAGTTTCAACGCCTGGCAGGTTAAGCATGCCACCAAAGACTGAGAGCGCCGCCAGCACCATCAGTGGAGCCGTCATAATCAACGGGCTCTCCACGGCGTGTTTGGCGACTTCGTGGCGGGGTTTACCAAAGAACACCAACCAGACCTGGCGCCCCATATAGAAGGCGGTCAGGAAGGCAGCCGCGGTCAGCAGCCAGTAAACATGGGGGAATTCCTTAAAGGCATCGGCCAGGATCTCATCCTTTGACCAGAAACCAGCAAAGGGAAACAGGCCAGCCAGAGCCACGGTACCAATCATGTACAACCAGAAGGTAACGGGCATCTGCTTGCGCAGCCCGCCCATATTACGCATATCACCTGGATCAAAGACTTCGGCGTGGTCGTCATGATGAGCATCATGACCAGAATGGCCATGAGCCATAGCGTGGTGACCGCGTTCCATCCCCAGGATGACGGAGCCAGCCGAGAGGAACAGTAAAGCCTTGAAGAAGGCGTGCGTGATCAGGTGGAACATGCCGGCAGCAAACGCGCCCATGCCAACCGCAGCCACCATGAAACCCAATTGGCTGATGGTAGAGTAGGCCAGCACCTTCTTAATGTCATACTGGCCCACGGCAATCGTAGCGGCAAACAGCGCAGTGACCGCGCCAAGAGTGGCCACAATGTATTGGGCATCATGGCTGAGCATATAAATCGGAGCCGAACGGGTGACCAGGTAGACACCAGCGGTCACCATCGTGGCAGCATGGATCAGCGCCGAAACCGGGGTGGGACCCGCCATTGCATCTGGCAGCCAGATGTAAAGCGGGATCTGGGCCGATTTACCGGCAACACCCACCAACAGGAAAATGGTAATCCACAGGATGACCCACGGCTGGGCGGCGCCGACGGCAGCAAAAACCTTGTCGAAATCGGTTGAGCCAAACTGCCAGAACATCATGAAAGCCGCCAACAAAAAGCCAAAGTCACCGACACGATTGGCGATGAAAGCCTTTTTGGCAGCATTGGAATTGGCGAAGGATGGACGGCCAAGCGTGTCCATGTCATACCAGAAGCCGATCAGCAGA
>CAIMZS010000235.1 GCA_903846015.1 uncultured Anaerolineae bacterium
ACCGGCAATAAGATCGGGCGAAGCATCTACTGAGCTAAAAATGTCCTGGATAGCCTCCAGCCATTGGGGATCAGCAAGAGCATCATCATCGATGAAAGCCACAATCTCACTCCTGGCCTCTTGCGTTCCAAAGTTTTTAGATCGGCTTAAGCCCGCTTGATTAAGACAAAAATATCGCAAGCGCTTGTCCTCAGAAAAGCGTTGTAACAGTTGATCCTGCAGTCCACTTTTCGGATCCTGATCAATAACCAATATTTCAAAGCTGTCGTAGCGGCCGTTAATGATACTAGCGACACAATCAAGAAGCATGGCAGGCCGGCCACAAGTTGGAATCACCACGGAAATCAGAGGGGAGTGAGTTATTGTTTTCATAAATTTTCCATTTTATTTTTTTGATGATACCGATATTGATAACGAACCCATCGATATTTCTGAATCAGGCGCTGCCGCCATTCGAACAGCCGCACAGCAAAGTGGGGGCCAACAGCGCATTGCAAATAGTACAATAACGCAACAGGATGAAAAAGAAGATATTTTCTTTCTGCCTGTCCGCGTTTGAATGTCTGTTTTGCCTCGTCAGTTCTCTGTTGTCTGTATAAATCATTGGCGACCAGCATACAGGCCAAAGCAAAACCTTTATCTGCTTCTCGTTCAATAAGCTGAAACTCGGTAAGTGGTAGCTGTTCCCAGCGTGCAAAGACAGTTGGCTCTCGTCTTGGCATTCGATCAACCACAAAATCGAATTGCTTCGCTAGCGTATAGTAGTAGAAGGCGAAAAAAAACGACAATCCATGTTTTCTTCGGTAGCGGCGGAATATTTCGAGGTAATCTCCCCAAAAAACAGTGGTGCTGGAGAGTGATTTCGTTCCCTGAATTAGTCGGAATTTGCCCAGCTTATGCGGGCTGTGGTGTAATTTTAATCCAGCATGACCAGCCCGAATCCAATATTCTGCGTCCATGGCATAGTGGAACGTTTCGTCAAAGTAACCGATCGTATCGTGGATACGAGTACGCCAAAAGGTCGACTGTTGCATGATGTAGTTCGTGAAATCGTTCCAGAGAAAATGATAGGTAGTCATGAGCCCTTGATCATAAGGGCGGGACAACCATTCCCATTGGAGCTGTCCATTTTCATCTATGACATCACCATCGCCATAGACAAAGTCCGCTTCGCCGTTCTCGGCAAATTCCTGTGCGACGCGTGCAAAGGCACCGGGAAAAAACAAATCGTCTGAATTGATGTAGCTGGCAATCGTTCCTGTCGACTGGCGCAAGCCTTGATTGATCGCATCAGATTGCCCATTGTCAGGTTGGCTGACCCATTCCATAGTAATGCCTGCACACTGAACTGGCCATGCGCCCGCTGTCACTTGATCTGCATATCTCTTGATAATCTCTACAGAACCGTCGGTCGAACCGCCATCCATGACAAAATACTCAATTTCAAACTGTCCTGCCTGAGACAGGACGCTCTCAATTGTCTCACTAATATAAGCAGCTTGATTGAACGAAGGGGTAACGATACTGAACTTGCAGGGTGTGTTCATTGGCCGGCCTGTTTCTTGGTCAAGAAAAGAGAAAGCCCACGGATCATCAGATTTTCTTCAGAATAATGCAACGGCCTTGATAGATAAAAAGCCGTGAGCGCATCCATGTCTGGACGGATCTTGTTGATAGGATCTATCGTTGAGATATAGTCTTTAAAAATAGCGCTTATCATTGGCCTAATCTCCGGTTCGCGACTAGTTAACGGGCGGGCTAACGGCTCTCCCTGCTGGGGCAGTGTTGTTGATGGGGCATCAAGTGCACTTATTAGCTTCACATGCCGTAATGCTTTCACCAACCATTGACATTTTAGATTATGTAACAGACGTTGAAGGGAGTCAATTTTGGCCGTTTGTATCGTAATCGCCTCGAATTGCACAACACGATAGGCTTCTGGCCTGCAACTGGGCAATCAGATGATTTTTTTCCGCTTCACGCCGATGAATATGTTCGAGTAGTTGGCCTTGGTTTTCGATTACCTCAAGGCCGGGTGGCGCAGAAAAGAAGTTGCACGGTTAGGAACATGTATGCGTTTTGGCTGCACTATTCCAATATGCCTGGAAACCAGAACCATGAAATAAATGGCATCGCCGCATAGGAACAAGAGGCTCCCCACACCCCGAAGGCTAAGATTTTTTTGGGACCAATCTGCACCCGGATTTAATTTGCTCACGAACTGTGGTGCCTGCCGCCCCTTGGGGACGTAAAAAAACGTGAATAACCCCCTACTAGCTTAAGCTAGTTTGGCATGGAGGTCATACCACCCATGAATGTTTGCATCCCTATCAGGGGTATCCCAATAGGCATTAATGTCAACGAGGATTTGTTCAGCAGTTTGCCACTCGCCCGGAGTATCCTCACCAAATGGTCCGCTTGAACCCCACGGAAAAGGCCACGCAATATCTCTCCCTTCTCGCGCAGGTGAAGGACATTGCATGCTCTGCACTTTAGCCTGGTTTATGAACTTGAACCCCGAATATCCCATCGAAACCAAGAGGTCCAGCATATAGGGCCATCCGTTTTCAACAGAGAGATATTTTGGTCGGGCGTCAATAAGTGCCAAACGCTGAAGCACCATAAAGTCATTGCCTTCGATGTCGATTTTCACGTAGTACGGCGTACCATAGCGGGTGAGTAATTGTTCAAAAGGAATCATCGGGATATCGACGACCTCCTTACACCCTCCTTCCCGGCACCCAATTTCCTTGTCAAAAGATGACCATTCGGAATACTTGGCGTTGACATAGAACGGGAAAACTCCCTCTTTGTCACCAATCCCGATGTTGAGAATTGTGAGGCGGCCTGTTTCAATTTCATTTTTGAAGTGATTTTCGGCATCTCGAACCAACAAAGGATCAGCCTCAATGGCGAAAACTCGGAACCCCTTGGCCAAGTAGAACGCTGTGTCTTGCCCAACGTTCATACCAAGGTCGAAAATGGTTTTCTCGGTGCTCATTGGCGTCTCCTCAAATATATTTGTCATTATATTTGTCATAGAATTTATTGTCCAAAATGTATCTTGTTCGGGTAGCCGTCACCGGTTGGATCAAGGTCTTTGTCAACTGTCACAAAAACGTTGATTATTCCGTTTTGATTCGGTGCCGATGGCGCAACTTTCTGCACAGTTACATTCCCTGTTTTGGTAAAACTAATGATATCACCAATCTTTATCTTTAGAGGAGCCCCGCTTTCCTGGAGAAAATAAAACGTATTGGACCGCCCGTCTTTTTGTAAAATACCATTTTTCCATTCAGCATCATTGGAGAAATTATTTGCCACAATAAATTGCCGAATATTTTTAATTTGGACAGTCGATGTATTTGTATTTTGCTTTGCTTCATTATTACTATCATTACAAGCTGCAATACCAGCTATAAGGATTGTCAATATAATCGAACGAAATGTTTTCATGGTTAGCCCCATTGTTTATTGGAAATTAGTTGATGGTCTTTGCGAATAAACAAAATATCGCATTGCCCCATAGCCCCATCGAGGGGTCGCCTTAAATAATCGACAAACTCGTAGGGAATAAAGTTGTGAGCCGACATATACGCGATCGTCACATCAAGTGTTCGCATGTCATTACAGAACGGAAAAAACGTACACTCCAAGAGGATCAAGTCGGCATGGCGCATCGCCTCTTGTCCGCCGTCGAGCACACGCTTTTCGAACCCTTGTACGTCGATTTTGATAAAGGATGGCAAGGGCGTACCGGCCTCTATCAAACTATCTAACCGTCGCACAGGAACAGTCCTGGATGAGGATCCCGAATAGGCAAAACTGCTATCCCAAAGAGAGTCAGTCACGCCGATAGACAGCTCTCCGTCGGCATCCCCTACGCCACAGGCCTCAACAAGAATTTGTTCAGGGAGGGATTTGTGCAATGCATCAAGGTCTTTTTTCCGTTCGGCAAGAGGCTCAAAACAAACGTAGGTTGCGTCAGGCCAGTACTCCATAGCTTGACGCGTCCAGCTCCCTTCGGCTGCTCCAATATCGTAAACGACCTTTGGGAAGTAACCCCGTTGCTTAAGTCCATTCAATGTAGCCGCCATACCAATCCCGGGCTCCTCTAATTGCTTCGTCATTTTTTTCTCCAAAAATTTTTCTTAATAAAATTCAACCTGTTCCCCCTATCAGCTCAACAGTGGGCACCGACCACAAATTCGCATATCACGCCTGGAAAGACCAGCCAAACGCAGTTCGCGTTTAGCCGGTGGTAATAAATATCCAGCAAAAAAATATCTTGAGCGTTACTGGTAGCCCAACGCTTCTCCGCATCAATACAACAATAGGCCTCCCTCCAATTCTCCAAGATATGAAGTTTGTACCATTGATAACAACCCACGTCCGGCACAGGAGATCCCGATTGTTCTACAAGAACTAACCAGTCGCTGTGGGGAGACGGCGGCAGAGAACGCGGAGAAAAGGCTCTCTACTCAAGAAACAAAGTGTAAATCCTCAACAGTTCCATCTCCTACCCGTGATAGCGCAATAGGGAACAACAAGGCGTCTTCAGTTAGCGCATGATGAAGATCATGCAGAACTTATAGCGTCTTCTCACTAAGGAGTTGCATGGTTTTTTCATGGGCATCAGACTAGTATTCATTCAACGAAATATTCAGTCGATTGATGCGTTTGTACTTAGACAGTTTTTCGATGTTTTTTTTGTTAAGGGGGCGTCCCATTTGAAAAGAAAACCAGGCTGGCAATCGGCAGCCTTTCATTGATGCGCTTGGTGATGTCAAAAATTCGATGGTCTAGAAACGGTTAATTAACCCGCGACAAGTTGTTATCGAATGGGTGGTTTACCGGAATTTCTTCAAGATGTGAAATCAGTTTTTCGACCAAAACGTCGGGCATCATGCTACCTTTCCTATTCAAATTTGGATAAGG
>CAIMZS010000236.1 GCA_903846015.1 uncultured Anaerolineae bacterium
CAGCAATACCGAAAACTTAAGTTTGGATATCATCATTAATTCCCTTGTTATCAATTTACGCGCAGTTGTTTATCCGAAGAATTACCAGAACCAGATCAGCTGTGCCACGCACAGCACCAGTAAGACAATGCTCCAGAATAGAAAGCTCTTCAGCAGCGGCTGGCTGCGTTGCTCCGCCAGTTCCGTTTTCAAGTTTTCGCAGGTCCAGGTAGAGCCGCTGATTTTCTCAGGTTCCGGCGCTTTGGTCGCCAAACTGACCACTACGATGATCGCCGCGCTGACACCAAAATAAATCGGTACCGTCAGCAGGAAATGCAGATTGCCGAAAAGCGATCCAACGCCGAAAATCTTGAAGAGAATGGCCGCGATCCCCAAAGCCAACCCGCCCATCAGCCCCGCAAAGGCTCCCGTTGCGTTGGCTCGTTTCCAGAAAACGCCCAGAATGAAGGTTGCCACAATCGGCGGTGCCACCAACGAGAGCATTTCCTGATAGTACATCACCAGCGAAGTAAACCGCGCAATCATCGGAACCCAGAAAATGGCTATCAACAGCACAATCATCGATGAAACCCGGCCCACCCACACCAATTGCTTTGGGGTGCTTGCTGGCCGGGCCTTGACATAGAAATCCATCGTAAACAACGTTGCCACGGCGTTAAGCAGGCCGCTTAAAGCAGAGGTCAGCGCCGCGACCAGAGTCGCCAGCAGAAACCCGATCAACGCATGGGGAAGCATTCCGATCAGCAGTTTCGGATAGACCATATCGCCTTTTTCCAAATTCGGAAAAATGACCTGTGCCATAATGCCTGGTATATGGATGACAAACAGCGTGAACAGAGTCAGCACCCCGACCAGCAAAACCCCTTTGCGCCCTTCATCCACATTCTTTGCCGTCAGGCAACGCTGCACCAACATCTGGTTGTTCCCCCAGAAAAAGAAGCCAAGAATCGGAATACCGACGATCATTCCAAGCCACGGAACTGTCGGGTCATTCATCGGACGTACGAGGCTCAGCATCAGGCTGTTCGGATCGGCCATCAGTTGCTGAATATGTTCCAACCCGCCATTTCGCGCCGCCGCAACGGTGATGATAACGGAGCCGACAAGCAGAATAATTCCCTGAATCATATCCACGCGAACCACTGCGGAAAGTCCGCCTGGAATCGTGTAGGCGGCAACCAAAACTGCAAATATCGCTGACAATACCAGCAAATTGGCCTCCGGGAAAACCAGCTTCATCACCAGCGCCGCCGCATAAAGCGATCCGGCCGCGTCCAGAAAAATGTTTACGAAAATTGTGATCGCGGAAAAATAGTAGCGGGACTTGGCATCAAAGCGCCTTCCCAGAAACTCCGGCATCGTGTAGATGCCCATCTTGATGTAGAAAGGAAGGAAGAATGCTGCGAAGAATACCATCACCGCCACCGACACCAGATTATAGTTGAACACCGCCAACCCGGTACAATAAGCCGCCCCGGCTTGGCCGATTAATGTTGAGCTGGAGATACTCGAAGCAAACAGCGACAGGCCGATCACCCACCAGGTCATACTGCGCCCGGCTAAAAAGTAGGATTGAACCGTGCTGCTTTTTCCATACCGGATGCCCAGCAGGATGATACCGATAAAGTAGGCGATGATTACTATGACATCCCAGATGTTAATCCCCTGTACAACCCCGTCTAAACACTGGTTAAGCCATTGCATCATATTTTATTTTCCTTCCGCCGATCATATCTCAATGAATGGTTTGAATTTTCTGCCGCCACGAA
>CAIMZS010000237.1 GCA_903846015.1 uncultured Anaerolineae bacterium
CCAAAAGTATCATTTTCAGGGTTGTAGTAATTTAAGTTGTTCATGGTCGGATTGATAATATATAGGGCAAACGTGATTGCCGCCAGGACAAGCCCAATCCCAAGTACCGTATTCAGACTCTTTTTCTTATCAGCGAATAAAAATACAAGACCACTGACAAAACCAACCAGGCCATTTCCAATACTCCACTGAGGCGAAAGACCAAAACCGGTAAGAGCGTCACCAAACATATTTCCCACCGCACCAGTGAAAAAGCCAACCACCGGCCCGAATGCATAACCAAAAAACATTGGAATAGCAATGGCAGGCCGCAGGGCAACTTGACTCAGCGACGGTATGACAAAAACACTGCTGTTAAACATATAGGAGAAAATAGCATAGAGTGCTGCTCCAATCGCCATATAGACAACTTCGCGTGTGCCTATTTCCCAAATCTTATTTTCTTTTGTGAAGAAATACACCGCAAAAGCAATTATTATGCCAATAACCACGAATACAAATCGCATTGGCAAGGTAGCCTGTTCGACCGTAAAATTAAACGGCCCCAGTTTTTCGGTCGTACCAAGACCGAACATTATGAAAGCAAATATTGCCAGCAGAACGGCAAGTGCCCCAAGAACAGAAACAAGTTTTTTGTCCATCTCATCCTCCAAATGATATTGATTGGTCACCCGGTTTTGAGGGTGTTCACGACTTGTTCAATTTGCCCAAGTGCTTCAGCTCGCAAAAAACGACCTGATTTTGTCAAAAATTCCAGATTGAGGTCCAACAGAGTGGTTGGGATAACTCGACAATCTTTGAGTAGTCCGTAGTCACTTAAAACATCCTGTGGCCGACCATCGGCACGAACTTCACCATCAGCCAAAAGAATTACCCGGTTAGCGTAAATCACTGCCATATCTACATCATGCGTGATAAACAAAATTGCATCAAGATTTGGCAATCCAAGAATCGCATCCATAAAACCCATGTAATTCTTATAATCCTGCCCGGCTGTTGGCTCGTCCATTATCAGAATTTTTGACTGCATTGCAAGAATTGCTGCGATACTGACACGTTTTTGCTGTCCAAACGACAATGACAATGGCGCATCGGAACCATTATCATTCAGGTTAACGATTTCCAACGAGGCCTTCACTTGTTGGGTAATTGTTTCACTTGAATGGTTTAGATTTTTTGGTCCAAAGGCTAGTTCTTCATTCACCGTAGGCGCAAAAAGCATATGACTTGGACTTTGAAATACATACCCTAATGTGCTCGCAATTTCTGCCACGCTTGCTTCGCGTGTATCCTTACCTTTTACCAACACATTGCCAGATTTTGGCTTCAGCAATCCAATTGCATGCTTGACAAAGGTCGTTTTACCAGCACCATTTGGTCCAAGGATAGCAATTACATCGCCCCTTTTTATTTCAAGATTAATACCATGCAAGATCTCGCGTGTAGTCTCATAACCAAATGTGACGTTATTAAACTGGACAAGATGGCTCGCAGATGCCTCATTGGATTCTCTTAGGATAGGTTGAAACTTGATCTCGGGTGGTGGAGGGGCGTTTGCGGCTCTCAGGGCAATCATCTTAGCCGGTAATTTAACCACACGATAATCAACTGCATTTACTAACCCATCCGCATCCCCAAAGTAACGAATTTTTCCTTCATCCATGAATATTACACGATCAGGCTTGATCTTAAGCACATCTTCAATACGATGTTCCACCATTAAGACCATAAGGCCTTCATCCACAAGGCGTCGCACCATTGAGAGTGTTTCCAATGCAGAGACAGGATCCAGACTGGCCAAAGGTTCATCGAGCAGTAAGACCGATGGGCGCATTGCAAGAACACCAGCCAGCGCAACCTTCTGTTTTTCGCCTCCAGAAAGGCTAAAGGTCTCCCGATCGCGTAGATGAAAAATATTCAGATAATTTAATGATTCATCTGCTCGACGAATAATTTCTGCGCGCGAAATAGCCATATTTTCCAAACCAAAAGCGACTTCATTTATCACCCTGGTGCCTAGTATTTGCCGTTCGGGGTCTTGCAATACTGTACCAACGATCTGGGAGATACGCGAAAGAGGCAGATTGGAATTATCCTGTCCACCAACCAAAACCTTACCTGAAATTTCGCCTTTATACGAACGTGGTATTAAACCATTAATGCAACGAACCAGGGTCGTCTTTCCGCATCCGCTTGCCCCGGCCAATAGCAATAATTCGCCTTTTTCAGATGAAAAGGAAATATCTTTAATCGCCACACCAGCACGATCGCGATATTTAAAGCATAGGTTTTCAACAACAAGAACCGGCTCTGCCATCTATTTTTTATCCACAATGACTTCCACGATATCGCCTATCTTCGTTTCGAGCTGCGCCAGTGCGCTTCCGTTAACCACCGATACGATCAAATTTCCTGTGCTGCCCAGCAAGGCAACCAGGGCTCCTGCCGGGCGCTCACCAAACGTGTGCACAAGGCCATGGATTTCGGCATGGTTAACACACACGGTTATTTTGTCCATCTCATTAAAGCTCTCACCCAGGTCTTCGATCCGGATATTAGATGCCAGATTGCCGAAGTGGTCGACATGGACAATTTCGCCCACCCAACCAGATGCAGTTCTACCTGGTCTTGGCAAAATCAGCCGGACCGGGTCATCGAAGCGATCACCTAGGTCGCTTAATGGTGTACCAGATGCAAGATGCGCTGCCACCGGCGAGAAAATATCCCGCCCATGAAAAACATGACTGATTTGAGAAAGCCAGAATTCTGGTTTGGTGAGATGGATACATTCGACAGACCAGCCGGCTTTTTCAGCATATTCAAGCAGAATCGTGATGGTGCCATTATCGGGTCCCACATAATACTGCCTACCAAGCCTCGCCGCCATCGGGCGCCGCGCCGTACCTACACCGGGATCAACAACCACAACATGAATTGAATCATCTGGGAAATATGGCGCCGACCGCGCAAGGATTAAAGCCGCCTCACGCACATTTTGGGCCGCAACCATGTGGCTCAAATCACTTATCTGGGCAAGCGGCACGATACTCCATATTACTCCCTTCATCACGCCCACATTGCCATCTTTTATACCAAAATCCGTCATAAGCGATATTACAGCCACAAATTTTCTCCAGAATACCCGAATCGGTGTTCTTATTATCCGTTGGAATACCCCTGGTTGTCAAGCATTTCAATTCAAGATGGCGTGGCATTTCCTTCTTCTTAGTAATTTGCCCATCTTGTTTGGTTTTAATAGCAAAACGAGACACCAATATTTGCGCAAAAACAAATACGTACGGATTTTATAATCAAAAAGGTTATAGCCTCCAATTGTTTTCAAGCGGCAGCCTGCATTTATGATAAAAAGAGGATCCCCAGAGCTGGCAAGGGACCCTCTTTTTATAACACCTTTTCCAGCAAGATATAACCCTGGCAAACCCAGCCTTACTTAAAAAGAGAGTGGATTTTCTCCAAGCCAAGCTTGATATTCTCGATGGAATTAGCATAAGACAGGCGTAAGTAACCTTCACCATATTCCCCAAAGGAAGAACCGGGCAGAAGCGCCACCCCAGCCTTCTCCAGGATAAGATTCGCTAATTCAGCAGAACCCATCCCCGTACCTTTGATGTTCGGAAATACATAAAAAGCACCTTGCGGACTCTGGCAATCAAACCCTGGAATTGCGCACAACCCTGAAACAATTACATCGCGCCTGCGCTGATATTCAGCCACAATAACATCCACTTGTTCTTGCTGCCCGAGCACCGCTTCCACTCCGGCATATTGTGTGAATTGCGCCGTTGAACCAATCGAGTGAGTGAGCAGCAATCCCACCCTGTTTGCCAGCTCTCGCGGCATAATGCCATAACCAAGCCGCCATCCAGTCATTGCATAAGTCTTGGAAAAACCATCCACAATGATCGTACGAGCCTGCATACCTGGGATGCTGGCGATCGAAGGAACCATCAAACCATCATAGGCAATGCGCGCATAAATCTCGTCAGACATCACCCAGCAATCATACTGTAACGCTTTTTCAGCGATATGCTGCAGGTCAGCCATCGGCATGACCCCACCGGTAGGGTTGCTGGGCGAATTAAGAATGATCATCCTGGTTTTTTCACTCACCAGGCTGTCAAATACATCCAAATCAAAGGAAAAGTTATTTTCCTCTCGCAACGGTACAGCGACCGGCACACCACCCATCACACGGATCATAGCTTCATACGTTGGGAAACCCGGGTTTGGATAAATCACCTCATCGCCAGGTTCGACAAGCGCCATGGTTGGGAAGAACAAGGCTGGTTTTGCACCTGGGCCGACAACCACCTCCGCCGCGTCAATATGAATCCCTCGCCGGCGTCCACAATCATCCGCAATGACTTGCTGCAAAGACGGCATTCCCGAAGGCGGCGTATAACGCGTACGACCTTCAGTAATTGCCTTGATGCCCGCCATACTGACATTGGCAAAGGTATCGAAATCGGGTTGGCCGATCTCAAAATGAACGATCTGCCTACCAGCCGCCTCCAACTGATTGGCTTTGGCCAAAACTTGGTAGGCCCCTTCTGGTTTTAGATGATTTGTGCGCTCCGCGTAAGTCATTTTTTCACCTTTTGCTGTCCAAACCATGGACTAGATCAATTTCAACAATTCGTCGTATTCTTCATCTTTCATGCCAAAGAAATTCTCAGGCTGAGGGAACGTTTTTGTCGTCACTTCCGATGCATATTGCTTCAAACCATTCAGAATGACTTCCCCTGCATTACCGAACACCTTTGCCATTTTAGGTGTGAACTTGGGATACAGCCCAAACATGTCATGATAGATCAGCAGTTGGCCATGAGCATCCCTACCTGAACCCAGACTCATAATAATACAGTTTTCAGCGCGCTCGGTAATAAGCTTGCACAGGCGATCCGGTACCAGTTCCAGCAAGATGGCGAATGCGCCGGCATTTTCCAGAGCCTTGGCGTCATCCAGAATCTTCTTAGCCATTGCAGCAGATTTACCCTGCACACGGAACCCGCCCAGCGCAGAAACAGACTGTGGCGTCAAACCGAGGTGGCCAATTGCAGGGATCCCTGCGTCAACAATACCCTTGATGCGATCAGCCATTGCAACACCACCTTCAAGCTTGATGGCATCGCAACCCGCTTCAGCCATGAAACGACCGGCATTACGGATGGCCGACTCGACCGAGGCTTGATAGCTCATATATGGCATATCGCCAACCAAAAAAGCAGTTGGCGCTCCACGCCTTACGGCCTGGGTGTGACGTATCATATCTTCCATCGTAACCGGCAGGGTGGAATCATATCCCAGCATGGTCATTCCTAAGCTATCGCCAACCAGGATCATATCAATCCCGGCTTGTTCCTGAAGGTAAGCTGTGGGATAGTCGTAGCATGTTAACCAGGTAATAGGCTGCCCATCAGAAACCTTCTTAAACAAAGTAGGCAGGATCACTTTCTTACGGTCGGTCATATTGATCTCCTCATTGTGGATCATAATTGGTTCAGACGAAAATACAGGCCAGAGCAGGACCGAGAATTACACGGTACGCTTCTGGCCCATTGATTGAATTTTACTGTTTTAATTACAAAAAATCAAAACCATCAATTAAATATCAGCCACCAAGCAGATGGCGCGCGGTCCGAGTCGCGCTGGAAGCATCAGCCGCAAACCCATCGGCACCGATCTTGTTGGCGTACTCCTGGGTTACAGGCGCTCCACCGATGAACACTTTCACACTATCTCGAACTCCAGCCGCCTTGAGCGCCTGAACGGTAACTTCCATGTTACTCATGGTGGTAGTCAGCAAAGCAGACATACCAATCAATTCGGCGCCCTCCTGGGCGGCTTTTACAAAGCTGGCTGGAGAAACATCGACACCCAGATCGCGAACTTCGAAACCAGCACCCTCGAGCATCATCGCCACTAGATTCTTGCCAATATCGTGCAGGTCGCCCTTTACGGTACCGATCGCCACCTTGCCAGCAGCCTTAACATCCGCATTAATCAGGTGCGGTTTTAATAAGCGCAGCCCAGCTTGCATGGCACGCGCCGCAATCAACATTTCGGGCACAAACAGGTCGCCTTCTTCATATCGTTGGCCGACTTCATCCATGGCTGCAATCAGGCATTTGTTAAGTATTTCCTGAGCTGAAATCCCGGCAGCCAAAGCGGCTTTGACACCATCTTCAACTTCTGAAGCCTGTCCATCAACCACGTTTTGGTAAATAACTTTTAGGTCCATAACTTTTCCTTTTGAAAAATGGGATGATCTTCGCCCACATTCACCGCAGAAACCTGGTAGGGGCGCTTCCCAGGGATCTGATTATCCAATATGCCAGGATTGAGATTCTTCTTGAAGAACCTTGTCAAGAATTGATTCGTGAGAACGTTCTATATCATCCAGAAGAGCTTCGCGAGCGGTCTCTGCGTTATGAGCTTCCAAGGCATCCACGATACGATTATGGGTAGCTTCCTGAGTACGACCACCGTGGCGCATCACCATGAAAGGCGCCAACCGATCATGCAGCCGTCCCATTAATTGAGTCAACTCGTTATTGCCAGATGCCTTTGCCAGAAAAAAATGGAATTTTCGATTTTCATTGGTATAACGGTCATATGATACATCATCATCACCGGTATAACCCGCATGCACAGAACGCAATTCGCTGATTTGCTCATGTGTAATCTTCTCTGCCGCCCGTTCCACTGCCGCCAATTCAAGAACATGCCGAAGATCCAACAGATCCCGCAATTGCTTCAGGGTTGTACGCGTCACAAAATAACCAGAACGCGGTTTGATGTTCACAAGACCATCCTGGCTCAACATTTGCAAGGCATCCCGCACTGGCGTCACGCTGGTGCTGTACTGTTGCGCCAAAGCATCCACATCAAACCGCTCTCCTGGTTTTAAATGGCGCATAATAATGGAACGCCGCAATTCTCTGTAAATGGCGTTCTTCGATGTTTGCTCTTCGTCCCAGACCGGAAACATAATCGCTCCTTAATCATAAAAATATTACCATATGATATATCAATTTGCAAGTTCTAATATTTCTGTTTAGTATTATTATTGACTTCTGATATATTAGATGCTAATATTGATGTATGCTAAGTTAATTTTCACCACTGGTTGTAC
>CAIMZS010000238.1 GCA_903846015.1 uncultured Anaerolineae bacterium
CCCTGTCGTCACAACCAGAACCAGGCTGGGCAGCCCCAAATACTCCCATTTCGCACCGCCCAGGCTGCCGGCCAGCCAACTCAATACCACTGCCGCGCCATTGCCACCGCCGCGCGCCGAAGCCAGGAGTACCAAGAAGCTGGTGATGGCAGAAAGCACCGAACTCAAGGCTACCCCTGCCAGAATCAAACGCATGGGTGCCATGCGCCCATTGCGCTGCGCCAATAGAAAAACAACCAGCGTAGTCAGGAATGCGCCTAAAAACGCAGCGAGCGAAAGCGATAACCCGCCCACCACCGCCGAACCCAACGTAATCACCATCACCGCAGCCAGTGATGCGCCGGATGAAATCCCGAACAGGAATGGGTCAGCCAGAGGGTTGAGCACCATGGCCTGCAGGGTTGTACCGCTGACCGAAAGCGCCGCGCCCACAATTACCGCTAGCAACACTCGCGGCAAGCGAAACATCCACACGATCTGGTCATCGGTTGGGGACCAATCCACGCTGACTGCATTAGGCAGAATGTGCGAGAGCAGGATGCGTGTCACCCGCTCGGCGGGCAGTGGCACCGCGCCAATCCCAACCGCCAGGATGATCGATAGAACCAACGCGATGCTCAAACCCGGTAAAAAAACCCAAAACAAGCGCCTGGCGCTGGTTGCTTGGTTCAACCGCGCCAGGCGCGGTTGGCCAGTTGATGCGCGTAAACCCTTCTTGTCAAATGCCGAACTCACTTATAAGCCTCCAAAATGTGACATAGCTTTCGATTCCCGATACAGTGGTAAGCGCCATTTACACAGAGATAATCATGCTCAATAACAAATTCAGGCTGCGCTCACTACCCGACGCCGACCCGTCTCCTCGCGAAACCCATCATCATCCAGTGAACGCAACCATTCTTCGGTGTATTTGCGGCGATCTTCATCTGAATGCTGCGGGCAGGATGGACAAGAATGGCAGTTGGAATGGCGCGCAAGCACGCAGCACACGCGGGGAATGAGCATCTCGATTGGCGGGCCGTCATCCGGGCGCACTGTGTAGCTGCGTTTGGCCTTCTTTTGAACATCTCCCATAGCCGCCAGAAGTTCGTCCTCCCAGCCTGAAGTGGTTTTCACCGGCTGGGAGCGTTCCATTCGCCGGCAGGCCCGGGCAAGCGCATCGAACATGACCAGGCGGATGCCTGGTTTACCGACCCCGCAGCTAACATTTACTGCGTCAACCAGGGGATTTAAAATCTCCGCCAGACACTCTCCCAATCGTTGTATGTCTATTCCGGGATGAATGCTGCCCTGTTCCCGCCCAATCCAAATCCCGGTCAGGGAGCCATCCTTTGCCAGAACAATTCCCAAATGGTCAGCCTTGACCGTGAGGGTAACCCCATCCAGGGCAAGCGGGGCAATGAGCAGGTTTGCTGCTGCGGCGATTGCGAAATGCAAAAGCGTGAGTGCAGAATAACGGGTGTCTGCGTCATAAGTGGATGCCAGGATTGGAACAAGCTGGGCCATTTTGTCCGGCGCTGACAGTCCCAAAAGCGACACGGTCCCATCAGGCGCATCGCCGGCAGTAATTGGCAAATAAGATTGTTCCCAGCCCTTCAATTCATAAGGAGCCATGTTCATACCGCCTCCGCGCGATCAAATAATAGCTGGTGCTTGCCGGTAACCGGATGGACAAAGGCCGTTGCCCGCACGCGAAACACCGAACTGATGCGTTCCGCGGAAAGCGCCTCGTTTGGCGGCCCTCCAGCCACGATGCGGCCATGATCCATCACATAGATACGGTCACACCACGAAGCCGCCAGGTTGAGATCATGCAGGGCGGCAATTGTGGTCAACTTCAGCGAACGGACGCGATGAAGCAAGTCGAGCTGATAGTGAATATCGAGATGGTTGGTGGGCTCATCCAGCAGCAGGATGGGAGCCTGCTGAACCAACGCCCGCGCGATCAGGGTGCGCTGCCGCTCTCCACCCGACATCTCATCAAACGAGCGGTGGGCAAGCGGCGCCAGCCCCAATTCCATCAGGCTTTGTGCCACCAGGCGACGGTCTTCTTGTGTGTCGCGCTCGAAACCTTTTTTATAAGGGATACGCCCCATGGCTGCCACTTCGCTCGTGGTGAAGTCAAACCCGATCTGGTTTTCCTGGGCGACCACCGCGATCCGTCGCGCCGCCTCGTTGGCATTAATTTGCCAAAGGTCATCTGACTGGACGAGCACTGTTCCTTCTACCGGCTTGAGCATACGGTGCAGTCCACGCAGCAAGGTGGTCTTGCCGCTGCCATTCGGCCCTACCAGCCCAACGAACTCGCCAGGCCCAATTTCGACTGAGATATCCGAGACAATCCGGGTCCCGCCCAGTTCAAGCGAAAGCGAATTGGATTTCAACATGGTCATGCTCTCACCTCGCATCCCGAATTGCCGATGCATCGCGGCGGCGGATCAGCCAGATAAAGAAGGGGGTGCCGAGAATAGCAGTCAGCACACCCACCGGAATTTCGCTGGGAGCAAACAACCAGCGCGCAACAATATCCACCCCAACCAGGTAGATGCCACCCAGCAGCAGCGAGATTGGTATCACACGCCGGTGTTCGGCGCCAACGATCAGCCGGGCAACGTGTGGGACTACCAGCCCGATAAAACCGATTGGGCCTACCATCGAGACTGCTACGGCAACCACCATCGAGAGCACGACAAACAATCGCACGCGAAGCTGGTCAGGGTTCATGCCGAGCGATGTCGCAGATTCATCCCCCACAGCCAGGATATTGAGGTGACGTGCGTAATACCAGCTAAAAATGACTGCAACCAGGAGTACCGCCAGCATTAGCGGGACTTTCGCCCACTCCGCGCCACCCAGCCCGCCGATCAGCCAGAACAGAATGGCCGCCTGGCCGGCAGGATCGTGCGTGGCATACTGCATAAAGGTTGTGACACCCGAAAGCGCGAAAGAAAGCGAAACACCCACCAGGAGCAATCGTATGGATGAGACCCGTCCACCCTGGCGGGCGAGGCTGAAGACCAGCCC
>CAIMZS010000239.1 GCA_903846015.1 uncultured Anaerolineae bacterium
CCGGCTGGAAATTTTCGAAGGCGACCAGAGCTCTACTGGCTGGCTGCTGTACAGCAGCCAGCCAGTAGAGCTCTGGTCGCCTTCGAAAATTTCCAGCCGGATCGTTTTCCCGGCTTGTGAAGCCCAATCCCCGAGGATGCCGCCCATCAGGTCGTTCATACGATAGGGGCTGTAGACCCAGCCCAGCAAAGCCGCGCGGCGCTGGGCGATGGTTTCGATTGGCAATCCCTGCTGATAAACCGGTACAAACATCAGGGTTCCGGTCTGAACATCCTGACCATTCTCCTGTACCAGCGCAACCTTGCCGGAAAGCGCCGCGCTGTTGCTGTCGCGGGCGCGTTCCAGGGCGGTTCTACGAACAGCTTCCGTAAACATATCATACCCAAACGCCCGCAAATTACGCGCTGAAAAGGGTTCCAGATAAATGATCGAAGTATAGAAATCGCGCTTACCTTCCGGCCAGACTTTATAATCCGGGAAACCTTCGGCGCGAATTTGTTTAATCTGTTCGGTCAGCTGCGCTGCAGGAATTACGACTGCATAGCCCATACCCTGAATGCCTGGGAATTGACTCTCAAGTGACAGGTGTTGTGTAAAGGTCCGCCATTCCTGGCGGGTGACGTTATCCGAACCCGCAAAAAGCGCCGCCGCGCTGTTTAAAATTTGAATATTCCCTGTCAGCCGCGCCTCAATTTTCTGGGTAATTTGCCTGCTGGCAAAATCAAACTCTTGCTTCGCAATCTCGTCCTGGTCTGACTTTATACTCAGGGTAATCAGGCCGGTCACTATCAGACCCGCCACCAACAAAAACAGTGCAGCCAGCAAACTGCGCCTCGGGATGTCTTTGAGCACGGTGAAGAAGCCTGGCATTTTTATTTTCATTGGGTTGGCCCGTTGTTTTTTGGAAGCTAATTTCGCATAGTCTGAAGTTTTTGAGGTGTCCAAACGATCAGGACTGGCGTGGAGCAAAATTATTGGCAAATTACCCCATTTGCTCATAAAAGAAACAGCCGCCATCGTTCTATCCTCACGATGGCGGCTGTTTCCTATGTGTTGTGTCGAGGATGAAATGGTGGAATAATAGCTAGCAATCATTGTAGCACCAAAGCCGCCCGCGCCCGCTTATTGCCCGTGCATTGCGCATGAAAGTCCCAATCGCTGTAGTGCTCCCGTTATTTTAGCCGCCTCATCTTCAATAGTCAGGAGATTTAATTGCCCGCTGTAAATGCTATAATAATTTTGATGACGCGACCGGCGAACCGCCGCATATTCATGTCGGCAAGGATGGCGACGAAGCTAAGTTTTGGCTGCATCCTATCGAAATCGCCCGAACAGGCAAATTTCGGCAAGTTGACCTGCGCGCGATTGAGCGAATTATTGGAGAAAACCACGCGTTTTTAATAAACGCATGGGAAAAGGAGCACAGCAAACATGGTAACGGTTAGAGCAAGGATCCCAGCACAGCCTGACTATTCCCCGGTTTTACCACTCTCAATTCCGCTTCTTGATGAAGTGCGCTCGTTTGCAAATCATCTGCATACCACCAACAAACATTGGCAGGGAGAAATTTTTGGCTGGAGCGCTGAGTATTCCCCTGAAAACCATCGTAAACCAGTAGAGTCGAAAATGGATTTTACCCCAGCAGAATTCTGGATTGGCGAGAGCGGCATTTGGTTTTTCTCACTGATGTGGGAACATGGAAAAGACAAAGAACCGGTTGAATTTCTCGATGACAGAGGAATTGTGAAGTGAATTCTGTGCATAACACCCAAAGCTCTTGACCTTATCCGCGTCCATCCGCGCTCGTCCGCGTCCCAAAAAGAATCTGGAAAGCAAGTTATGCCTTGCTGCGTATTTCTTGACAGAAAAATAGAACGCGTGTACACTGATCTTATGTTCTGCATCGCCCTTTCTCACTCACCAAATTCCCCTTTCCAGGCTCGATCTTCCGCAGCTCGGGAAACGCCCGTCAACTTCAAAAACACACGACCTTTAGCCCTGAAACTGTGACCCAGTGTGACTGAGTGTTACCCAATGTGACCAGCTCCGAATAAAACAGCCGTTCACCCGTGCAGAGCCAGCCCTGCCCGCAACCATTTTTTTATCATTTCTCTGATTTTCTCTGTGAAGTCTCGGTGCGTCTCTGTGAAAATTTTGGGGCTTTTACACGGAGAAAGTACGGAGAAGGGCGTAGTTTTTTGTCAGATCCATCGCAAGGAAATATTTAGCAGGGCCGCTTGTCTGCGACAGCCCCGGTTTTAGCACGGCCACGAGGCGCTCGTCCGCGTCCCGTGATGATTGGGAATAGCGAGTTATGCGCTGCTGCATTAAAAGCCTCAGCGTTCTCCGCTCTCTGCAGTGTAAACCCCTGTGTCCTACTGGCATGCTGCTCTTTAATGGCACACACTGCCATGCTTTCTTAAGCACACCCTGGAATTCGTCAAAAGTGGCACTTGCTTTAAAGAAATCCTTTTAGTATAATCAATCGATTGATGTCAAATTGTGAAAAACTTAGCCCACATGCGAGCGCTTGAGGCGATGGTCTCTTGCGCTTGCATTTCTGTGTCCCTTGAATTGGTATAAACACGGATAACGGGGCATAAACGGAAATATTCCCAGGAGGACTTAATGGAAACCAAAGGCCTGACCGCTCTACGCATCAGCCTGGCTTCGCCTGAAACGATCCGTTCTTGGTCGTATGGCGAGGTCCTCAAACCGGAAACCATCAACTACCGCCGCTTGCGGCCGGAAAAAGATGGCCTGTTCTGTGAAGCCATTTTTGGCCCAACACGCGATTGGCAGTGTTATTGCGGAAAGTACAAGAATCCGCGCTATAAGGGTATCATTTGCGACAAGTGCGGCGTCGAAGTTACCCGCGCTGCTGTGCGTCGCGAACGCATGGGGCATATCGGCCTCGCCACCCCCGTTGCGCACATCTGGTATACCCGCCGCATCCCCTCCTACCTGGGCTTGCTGCTGGATATTTCCCGCCGCAACCTGGACCGCGTGCTTTATTTTGCCCAATACATTGTTACCTATGTTGATGAAGATGCTCGTCAGAAGGCCGTCAAACGCCTCGAAGATGAGATCAATGTCTCGGAGCGTGAACAGGCCACCGCCATCAACTCCAAGATCGCTGAAGTTAAGACTCAGCGCGATCACAAGGTCACCGAGCTGAACCAGCGCAAAGCCGATATCGACCACTCCTACGATGAGCAGATCGCTTCCCGTTTGGAGCCGGTCATCGAGGAAGGTCAGCGCCTGGAAGCTCAACTCCAGGAACAGAATGGCAGCGCAGCTTCAAAGGCGATTGTCTTCAACGCCACCGGCGAGACCATTGTTGCTGCCGGCGACATGATTGCCAGCGCGACCATCTCCAAGGTACAGAAAAGCGTGCGCGAACGTCTGGAAGCCCTGGAAGCCGAACTGAAAGACCAGAAACTGCGCGAGATCGAACACATCAAGATGGATATCGAGAAGCTCAAGGCTGAAGCCGGCGAGCAAATGGAAGCCCTGCGCAACCAGCTCGAAGATCAGGCCTCTACCAATCAGAACAACTCATCGCACACCCGCGAAGAGCTGATGGAATTGCGCCCGTTCACCTTCCTGAGCGAAACCCGCTACCGCGAACTCAAATCTCGCTGGGGCCAGGTCTTCCGTGCCGATATGGGCGCTGAGGCCTTCTATGATATTTTGGGTCGTCTCGATCTGGACAGGCTCTCTGAAGACCTGTGGCGTGAGGTTCGCACAACCAAGAGCAAGCAGAAGCGCAAGAAAGCCACCACCCGCCTCAAAGTCGTCGAAGCTTTCCGCCGCTCTGGCAACCGCCCTGAATGGATGATCCTCACCATTCTGCCGGTCATCCCGCCCGACCTGCGCCCGATGGTGCAGTTGGATGGCGGACGTTTTGCCACTTCCGATCTCAATGATCTGTACCGCCGTGTCATCAACCGTAACAACCGCCTCAAGCGCCTGCTGGAACTCGGCGCCCCGGATGTAATCGTGCGCAACGAAAAACGCATGCTCCAGGAAGCCGTCGACAGCCTGATCGACAATTCACAGCGCGGCAAGGCCCTCAGCCGCCGTGGCCGTCGTGAGCTCAAATCCCTCAGCGACATGCTCAAGGGTAAAAAAGGCCGTTTCCGCCGCAACCTGCTGGGTAAACGCGTTGACTATTCCGGTCGTTCGGTCATCGTCGTGGGTCCGCAGTTAAAGCTGTACCAATGCGGTCTCCCAAAAAGCATGGCGCTGGAACTCTTCCGGCCCTTCGTTATCGCCCGTCTTGTGCTCCACAATTACGCCGCCAATGTCAAGGGCGCCCGCCGACTGATCGAACGCAACCGCCCGGAAGTTTGGGAAGTGTTGGAAGAGGTCATCAAGGACCGCCCGGTCATGTTAAACCGCGCTCCAACCCTTCACCGCCTGGGTATTCAAGCCTTTGAACCCTTGTTGATCGAGGGTTCGGCTATTCAACTGCATCCGCTGGTGACCACGGCTTTCAACGCCGACTTCGACGGCGATCAGATGGCTGTTCACGTTCCGCTCTCACAAAAAGCGGTTGCCGAAGCGCGTAAGTTGATGCTTGCTTCCAAAAACCTGCTCAAACCTGCCGACGGCGAACCTATCATTTCACCATCCAAGGATATGGTCCTGGGCGTCTATTACCTCACTATGAAAGACCGTCACCCGCACAAGGGCGATGGGCGTATCTTTGGCGAGATGGACGAGGTGGATCTGGCTTTCCAACTCGACCAGGTCGAAGTTCACACCACTATCAAGCTTCGCGCGCAGACCTGGTACGATGATGAAGGTACGCGTATGCCGGTCTTACAGACGCGCATGCTCGATACCACCGTTGGGCGCGTATTATTCAACCGTATTTTGCCCGAACAGGTCCAGTTCGTAAACGACGTCCTGGAAAAAGGCGGCGTCAAGGACTTGATCGCCGAAGTTTATGAAATCTGTGGGCAGGAAATCACCACCAACGTGGCTGATGCTGTCAAAAATATTGGCTTTACCTATGCCATGCGTTCCGGCATCACCCTGGCCGTATCCGATATCGCCGTTCCCCCAGCCAAGGCCGGCATCATCGCCGGCGCGCTGAAGGAAGTGGAAGTTGTTCAACGCGATTTCCGCCGCGGTCTCCTGACTGAACAGGAACAAAACGAACGCATCATCCAGATTTGGCAAAAAACTACCAACGAAGTTGCCAAGGCCGTCAAGGCCAACATGGATCCGAGCGGCAACCTCTCCACCATGGCCAGTTCCGGCGCAACAAAAGGTGGCTTTGGTCCAATCTCACAGTTGGCCGGTATGCGCGGTCTCATGGCAGATCCTTCCGGGCGTATCATCCCGATGCCAATCAGCTCAAACTTCCGCGAAGGTCTGACTGCCCAGGAATATTTCATCTCAACCCACGGCGCGCGCAAAGGCCTGGCCGATACCGCTCTGCGTACTGCCGATGCCGGTTATCTGACACGCCGCCTGGTGGATATCGCCCAGGATGTCATCATCAATGAAATCAACTGCGGCACAACAGATGGCATCTATGTCCGTAAATCGGATGACGTTGCTGGGCAGGCGCTTTCAAGCCGCTTGTACAGCCGTTTCGCAGCCGCCCCTGTCTATGATCCATCGACTGGCGAAATCCTTTGTGAACGCGATGAAATGATCGATCACGACCGCGCCCGCAAGATCGCCAATGCTGGTGTTACGGATGTGAAGGTACGTTCGGCGATGACCTGTGAATTGACCCACGGTATCTGTGCCATGTGTTATGGCATCGATCTTGGGCGTGGTTCAATCGTGGAAATGGGCTCGGCAGTCGGTATTGTTGCGGCTCAATCGATCGGAGAGCCTGGCACGCAGTTGACCCTGCGTACCTTCCACACCGGTGGTGTGGTGGGTGGCGGTGGTGGTGACATCACAACCGGTCTCCCGCGCGTTGAAGAACTCTTTGAGGCCCGCAAAACCCCCAAGGGTGAAGCGGTTGTCTCTGAAATTGAAGGCTCGGTGCGCATCGTTCAGTCTGATAAATATTCTGACCTGCGCGTGGTACGCATCGAACATGCCGAAATGGTGTCTGATACCTACGATGTTCCCGAAGAATGGCGCATCGAAGCCAAAGATGAGGGCGAATCAAAAGCCGGCGAAGTGTTGGCTACCCTCGGCGAAGCAACCATCGCCTCGCAGCATGCCGGTCGTGTTCGCGTCGAAGGACGCCAGGTTATCATTTCTTACGAACAGCGTGAGGAAGTGGAACATGAAATCCCATCTACCCTGCGCCTGCTGCTGAAGGATGGCGACCACGTTACCGCTGGTCAGCCGCTCACCGAAGGCTCGCTCAACCCGCACCGCATTCTCCGCATCCAGGGCCGCGATGCCTGCCAGATGTACCTGATGAGCGAAGTGCAAAAGGTGTATCGCTCACAGGGCCAGAATATTCATGACAAACACTTTGAAGTGATCATCCGCAAGATGCTTAGCAAGGTGCAGATCACTCGCCCAGGTGACACCCGTTACCTGCCCGGGGATGCCGTCGACCGCCTGGAGATCAAACGCGTTAACGAAAACCTGCATGCTGAAGCCAAGCAGCCGGCTCGTTTTGCCGAAGTGCTCCTGGGCGTTACCAAGGCTTCTCTTTCAACAGATTCCTTCCTTTCTGCTTCATCTTTCCAACATACCATCAAGGTGCTGGCCGGCGCTGCCATCGCATCAACCACTGACCCGCTCTATGGTTTGAAAGAAAACGTCATCATTGGCAAGCTGATCCCAGCCGGGACAGGCTTCAAACATGGGCGTTTTACCGAGTTGGAAAAAGCGCTTGGTACCACGGTTGCCTCGCAATGGGTTGAAATACCCGGCGATCCCGCCATCTAATTCTGAAATAAAAGACGATCCGGAAGGGTCGTCTTTTATTTTAAAGATACTGGGGCTTGTACTTTCATCAACTTTTCGGTATTGTTAACCATACGAGGAAAGGAATGGAAATGTCATCTATATCTAATCGTTACCGTATATTTTGCGCTCTGAGCGCCATTCTGCTGGCGATGGCCGCCTGCAACCTGCCATCATCCAGCCCAGAAACCACACCCACCGTTCAAGGCTTGAGCGTGGTTTCACTGGGGGCCACGCAAACAGCGCAGGCTGGGCAGGCTGTTCCCCTGGAGCCAACAATCACCCTGGCTGTACCAATGCAACTTCCAAGCGCCACCACATCCCCCACGCTTGTCGTTGCCACCTCCACCGTAACCATGCCGGTGGGAGTGCTTCCATCCGAAACCCCCAGCCCCACCATGCAATCAGTATTTGCCGATGTTATGAAGGATACCAACTGCCGTACTGGTCCTGCTGGCAATTATGATCTCGTGGTTACCTTCAAAACCGGTACAAAACTGGAAGTGGTGGCTACAGACCTGGGAAGCGGTTTCATTTACGTTAAAAACCCTGCTAAACCCGAAGAAGGTTGTTATGTGCTTGAAAACAATGTTAAAGTAAGCGGGGATGCGAATCTCCTGCCGCAATACACCCCGCTGGCGTCTCCGACACTGGCCCCCAGTTTCACAGTGACGTTTAAAAAATTTGATATCTGTAAAGGTAGTGTTTATGCCTTGTTCGTCATTCAAAATACTGGCAGTGTCCCATTCCGATCAGCGTACATTCGCATGTCAGAACTTAAATCGGGTGAAGTGGAAGAACAGGTGGTAAATGCCTTTGATCTGTGGACAGGCTGTATCATTGCCAAAAACATTGCTCCACTGGCTCCCGGCGCTTCCGGCTATCTCACCAGCGCTCGATTTAAAAAGGATCCGCATGGCGGCAATCTACGCGCGGCATTCCAGGTTTGTACAGAAAAGGATCTGAAAGGCTTCTGTGTTACCGTATCCATTATTCCAAAACCCTGAACTCAAGCGCTAAAATTCTGTTTTTCAAACGAGACTGCCTGAAGCAGTCTCGTTTGTCAATAAAAACAAGAATTTTACAAGGCGGGTCATTTTTGCGGCACTTGACGCTTTAAGTCTTTGCCCGTAAGATAAGCCCAGAATATAGAACATCCATTCATGATATTACAGAAAAAAGCAGGCCGCTTTTCGCATCGGACAAATGAGCTTTTTATTTTTTGATCGCCTGGCGTGGAAACGGCAAAAGGAAGCCTTATGGAACTAGGAATGGTTCGTAAAATTGACATTGACCATGAAATGCAAGCATCCTACCTGGATTATGCCATGTCCGTCATCGTCTCACGGGCCTTGCCCGATGCGCGCGATGGCTTGAAACCTGTCCAGCGCCGTATTCTATACGCCATGTATGACATGGGCCTGCGCGCAGGCAGCCCTTATAAGAAATCCGCCCGTATCGTCGGTGAAGTGCTCGGCAAATATCATCCACACGGCGATTCAGCCGTTTACGAGGCCATGGCTCGCATGGCACAAGATTTCTCACTCCGCTGCATGTTGGTGGATGGTCAGGGTAATTTTGGTTCCGTTGATGGCGACCCGCCTGCTGCCATGCGTTACACCGAGGCCAGGCTGTCTCTGCCTGCATTGGATATTCTGGCAGACATCAATAAAAACACAGTCGATTTCACAGCCAACTTTGATGACACCCTGACCGAACCATCTGTTTTACCGGCCGCCATCCCCAATTTACTGGTTAACGGAGCCACCGGCATCGCAGTTGGGATGGCGACCTCCATTCCGCCTCACAACCTGGGGGAAGTGACTGATGCCCTGGTGTACATGCTCCAAAACTGGGAAAAGATAGATGATATCGATATTGCCCATTTGATGGAGTTTATCCAGGGGCCAGACTTCCCTACCGGCGGCGTTATTATCCAGGAAGCGGGTGAAGACAATATCGAAGCTGCCTACGGGACCGGACGTGGAAAAGTCACCATCCAGGCGCGCGCGCATTATGAAGAAATGGAGCGCGGTAAGAACCGTATTATCGTCACCGAGCTGCCTTATCAGGTTAACAAATCTTCTTTGATCGAACGCATCGCCGAACTGGCGCGTGACGGGCATCTGGAAGGGCTTACAGATCTTCGTGATGAATCTGATCGCACGGGAATGCGCATCGTCATGGAACTGGCCAAGAATATCGATCCCGAAAAAATCCTGACCGATCTTTACAAACGCACCCCCATGCAGTCCACCTTCAGCATCATCCTCCTGGCGCTTGTGGATGGCGAACCGCGTATGCTGACACTCAAGCAGGCGTTGAAGGTGTATTTGGAACATCGTTTATCAGTGATCAAACGCCGGGCAGAGTTCGATCTGGAAAAAGCCCAGGCGCGGGCACATATCCTGGAAGGCTATTTAATTGCCCTTAAAAATTTGGATGAAATTATCGAACTGATCAAAAAGTCAGCCGATGCAGAGACAGCCCGTGAGCGCCTGATGAAGCGCTTCAATCTGAGCGCGCTGCAAGCCAATGCCATTCTTGAACTGCAGCTTCGCAGGCTGGCTGCCCTGGAACGTAAGAAGATCGAAACTGAGTACAAAGAAATGACTGCACTGATTAAATCACTGGATGAATTGCTTAAATCTCCAAAGCAAATGCGCCAGATGGCAGCGGATGAACTTCTTCGCATCAAGGAAGCCTATTCGGATAAACGCCGCACGCAAATCATCAATCTCAAGGAGGGCAAGCAGAAAAAATCTGTGCTCACCACCACGCAAATGCTGCCTGATCAGATTGTTTGGGTGGGGATGAGCACCGATGGAATGCTTTCACGTACTCACGATGAAAAAGCCCCGCGCCTGAGCGGAAGTGATGCGCCGAAACTGCTTATTCGCGCCAACTCAACCGACACTCTTTACCTGGTATCAGAACATGGGCTGGGCGCTGCCGTGGCGATCCACACCTTGCCAGAAACTGAAAAACTTTCGGATGGTACGCCGTTCAACAAAATCGCCCCACTCAAGGAATCAGACCGGCCAGTCACAGCTTTTGCGCTCCCCAAACGATCAACACTTCCTGCGGATGCTTGCGTTCTGACGGTTACCCGTGGGGGTATGCTTAAAAAGTCCCTTGTCAGTGAACTGCCTGGGCCATCTTCGCAAACATTTTATTTGTGTAAGGTGAATGAAGGCGACGCGCTTGGTTGGGTGGCATTAACCGATGGGAAAAAGGAGTTGCTCCTGGCAACCGCCGCCGGCATGTCCATTCGTTTCAGCGAAGAAGATGTGCGTCCCATGGGGTTGGTGGCAGCGGGTGTCAACGGTATCAAGCTGGGTGTCGGCGATGAAGTCATCGGCGCGGAAATCCTGCCTGCGGATGGAGATGTCTTCGTGGTGGCTTCTGATGGCAAAGCCAAGCGAATCTCCCAGAATGAATTTCCGGCACAAGGGCGCTACGGTCGTGGTGTCATCCTGTGGGACTTAACCCCCGGTGTCAAATTGGCCGGTATGGCCATTGGCAAGGGCACCCACGTGGTCACCCTGCACCTGCGTAAAGCTGCCGCCAAAATGACGCGCATCGATGAAGCCGGCCTAAAAAAACGGGCTGCTACGCGAGGCGATATGGTTGTGGAAGTAAAAGCCGGGGATGCCGTTTTGGGGCTGACCGATAACTGGATGGCTGAACGCTTCTTAACCAGTTTAAGAAAAGGCCAGGATTATTCCACTCGAGACAGAAGTGAAGAAGATAAGGTTGTAAAGAAAGCTGCGAAAACAGAGCAGTTGGAATTAATAAAATCACCTACCCTAAAGGAGCCAGCCGCCGGTAAACCTGCCGCTGCCCCCAAAACGATTGCGCCCATCAAAAACACGAAAACAAAAACGAGTCCGGCACCAGAACCGGCGGTTAAACCAAAGATCAAGAAGCCGGGTAGTAAATAACCTGAAGTTGGGCACGGTTCATATCAAGTAACCGGGATCTTCCTCCCCCAAATTCCTGCTTTTGGAATTTAGGGGAGGGGTCCAGGTCAATCTAAACAGCGGTTATCCGATACTTCCCACCAGACCGAGCTCAGGCGCAATCCGACGCATGGCAATAATCACATTACCGGCATGCTCCCACAAATCGATGCCAAACTCGGCTGCGGCTTGTTCCATCCCGGTTCGATCGGTACCAGCGGCGAAGGCCTTATCTTTCCACTTTTTCTTGACAGACGCTGCTTCCAAATCAAGCAAGGAGTGCGAAGGGCGTACAAGCGCTACCGCTGTAATCAGGCCGGTAATTTCATCGCAAGCATTGAGCGCCTTCTCCATCCGGCTCTCGCGCGGAACGCCCGTATTATCGCCATGACTCAAAATGGCGCGTACAATCACCTCTTCAACCCCATGCTGGCGCAGCATGGGGGCCCCCTCAATCGGGTGCTGCTCTGCGGTAGGATGGATCTCCCAATCGAAATCATGCAGCAAGCCAGTGATCCCCCACAATTCAACATCCTCGCTAAATTTCTCGGCATAAAACCGCATCGCGGTCTCAACGCACAACATGTGGCGCACCAGACCTTCATTTTTTACATATTCACGTACAAATAATAGCGCTTCATCGCGTGTCATTGGGAATTCTCCGGAAAAATAGGCTCGGGGTTGCCTAAAATAGGCAGGGGCCGGGTGATAATATCTGCAAAGGCGGTCAGTGTGGCAGGAAGTTCGCGCAAACTCCAAAAAAAGACCGATCCTTTGCGGAAGGTATGGTTGTTGGCCTCTACGCCAACGCCATCCAGTCCGAGTGCATTGCACAAGAACAAAGCGCGCGCGAGGTGAAATTTTTGAGTGACGAGAATGGCTTCCTTGACTCGAAAAATCTCTTTTGCCCGATAGCATGAATCATACGTGCGTCTCCCGGCATAATCCAGGACAATATCTGCATCCGGCACGCCCAGGCTGATGGCGTATTCTCGCATTGCAGCAGGCTCGTTATACTCCACCTGGCTGTTGTCACCGCTCATCAATAATTTTTCCACCTTGCCGGCGAAGTAGAGCTTGGCGCCAGTTTCAACACGATCCATCAAAACGGGTGTTGGGCTGCCATCATTCCAAAGACCTGCTCCAAAAACGATCGCCACACGCCGGGCAGGAACAGCGCTTTCAGAGTATGTTTTATTTATAGCAACCAAACCCGTCAACAGGCGAGCAACGATTACTACAATAGCGCTGGCCAGAACCAAAAACCAGAACATTTTATACACCTTCTTGAATATATTTTTAAACATTCTAAAGATTTTACCAGTAAAAAAGGTATTGACACAATCAACCGTTTTAAGGCATCCCATGCCATCGCCCTTAATCGAAAACCTTTTGAACGGAACTACGTAAACAAAGCATTACGCAACTATTCGTGGATTCGTAACCGGTCAGGTATTATCCAAAGACAGCAGTATTTTCGGAGGAAACCAGATGAAAAAAATAATTGCATTCCTACTTGTCCTGGTGTTGGCCGTTATCGGTACAGCATATTATCTTATTCAATCTGTCCGGCAAAGCGCCAACAACGCGATCAACGAAATGGTACTTCCTTATCAAAAAAGTAATTCCGCCATGCAGACGCAAATAGCCGGTTTTTTGCACCCCACCCCCACCATCATCCCGGATCCCGTTACGATCATTAATGAGATCAAGTCGCTGGCGCGGCTCGAAACAATTCAATACAGCGTTGAAAAAGTGATCACTGCTCAAATTGGTCAGGACAATCTTGGTTTCCTGTTCGGAGATAAACTTTTATTTGTTGCACATGGATTGGTCATTGCCGGGATCGACATGGGAAAAATTCGACCAGAAGATTTGACGATGGTGAACGGCGTTTTAAATGTGCGCCTGCCTGCCGCCGAGATATTTATCGCTGCGCTCGACAATAACAAATCCTATGTATATAACCGGGAGACCGGTCTGTTTACCCAGGGCGACCGGAACCTTGAAACCAATGCTCGCCAGGTTGCTGAAGATGAAATTCGCAAGGCTGCCGAGGCAGATGGCATCTTGAACCTGGCCCAGCAAAATGCGGAAAGCTATCTTGCCAAATTCTTTGGCGCGCTTGGATTCCCCAATCCTGTTTTTTCGAAATGACCCTAAAATACGGTTTTATCCGCGTTTTCCGCGATAGTGCCCGTTCTAGCGATAGTGCCCGTTCTAGCAGGGCCAG
>CAIMZS010000240.1 GCA_903846015.1 uncultured Anaerolineae bacterium
AATGCACAAAAAAAGTTAATTAGCTGATATCAATTGGCGGTAAGGTAACCGGGGTGGTTATCTTACCCCTCGCAGTTTGGCTTCTGTCCTCAAAGCCAACAATATCGATTGTAAATTTAAACCTCTTTTACAAGCGTGGAAAGCTTGCGAAAGAACATAATCCGACCAAACGGTGCGACAGGTGAGCACTTCCTCGTCGTCAAACATCACCATTTGAATTATGGTTGTCAGAGGAACATCCATTTCTTCAGTTGAATCCAAATTACAGAGTTGGCATTCTCGACAGTGATAGACATCTTGACCAGTGGTTACCTTAATGACATGGCGCAGGGAATGGGGTGGCATTTATGAAAACCCATAATCCGAATGACCAGAAAAAGAAATTTCTATTACTGGTAGAGAATGGAGTTGGAATACATTCAACTTCAACAAGTGAAACAATGTCTTAAAATTCATCGCCTTTTGGTTTTAAATTCATGACCAAATAAGAAACATCGCATGTATCTCCATCAGGGAACATGAAGAATTCTTCGAGCATCATTTTGGATTCAAAGCCTAATTGTTCGAAGGCTCGCACAACCTTGGTTTGTTCAGCAATTACTTCGCCGATAATGATCCGCACATTTTGTTTCCGCGCAATTTCAATTAACGCGCGGGTCATTTTCATTCCGAGGCCTCGTTTCCGAAATTCTTTGTTTAGAAAGAGACGATATTCTGCGATATGACGTTTGGGGCCTTCGGAAAAATAAAGCGAGGCACTACCAACGATGCGGTCCTTGACCAGGGCTAATAACGGTAAAACCTTGTCATAGTTCAGATTGTCGCACCAGGCATTAATGAGATCCTGGTCTTTCACATTGTGACGCATATATCGTAAATCGTCATCGCCGACAGCGCTGAAAAACTCGATCAAGTGTTGCCTGTCTTCTCGCATCATCGGACGCAATAAAACGCGTACGCCGTCCTTGAGAGTAACTACATCACGATGGGTTTCAATTTCTTTGGCAAGCATTTTGCCTCCTTTTCCTGGCAATTATCAAAGATCAAGCCACAGGCTGCTTGCTGGCAGGTTCGGGTTTAACGAAGCCTTTTGGCAAGAGTCCTGCTTCGGTGACAATGCGTGGAACAATGTCTTCCCAACCAACCGGCATAATGTGAAGACCGTGAATACCTTGCTTGCCTTTAATTTTTTCGATGATCTCAAGCGCAATCTTCACGCCTTCTTCTTGGGCAGCTTGTGGGCCACCCTTTTCAGTAGCCTGGTCCATTCGATCCAGAATGTGCTTAGGCACAAATACCCCAGGTACCTGGGTCATATAATGCGCCATTTTTGCACTTTTTAAAGGCGTTATCCCGATCATAATATAAACTTTATCGAGGATGTTGCGCTTGGCAAGTTCATTTAACCAGATTTCCATACGCTCTGGATCGTATACCAGGTTAGTTTGAAAGAACTGAGCTCCCGCATTAACCTTTTTATGCTCACGAATAGCCTGGAATTTTGGATCTGATGCAAATGGGGCTGCAGCTGCGCCAAGGAAGAATTTCGGAGGAAATTTGATTTCTCGACCATCCAGATAGTGACCTTCGTCACGCATTCTCCTCAGGATCCAAATCATCTGAATCGCATCCATATCATTAATATCCATGCGCCCTCTTGGCTGAGGCGCCAGGACTGGGCTGTCACCTGTGATACAAAGCATATTACGTACACCCAGCGCGGATGCACCCAAGATTTCGCCTTGTAGGCTGGCTCGGGTTCGGTCTCGGGCAGCAATTTGCATAACAGGTTCAGCACCTGCGTCAATTGCAAATTTACTACAAGCCCAAGAAGTCATTCGCGGGGTGGCAGATGCATTATCTGTAAAATTTATGGAAGTAACATAAGGTTTGACCAGATTGATATTTTCTATTAGTTTTTTAGTTGATGTGCTTAATGGGGGGGCGATTTCGCATGCTACAACAAAGTCTCCAGCCTTGAAACCACGCTCCAGATTTGAGACCGGCTCGTTGTAGGCAGGTGCGTGATATTGATTGTCGCCCTGCCACCATTCGGGTTGACGGACGGCGCGAAAGACCAGATCCCAAGTCTTCCAGCGGGATTGCCCCTGGTTGAGGACCAAGCTTTTGAATACCTTACCTGTACCGTTTTTTGATACAGTATTTGCTACATCTTTCCAAGTTTCGGTCCCGACTTTTTCCCAATCTAATGGAGGTAAGACTTCCATTAATTTTTCTTCACGACCCAACTTGAAGGATCGTTCAAAAATTTTGTACCATATGCAAGGGCGGGTCTTATCTACATAACAAAATTCTGGAGTGGAACCACCGCATGGGCCATTTCGCAAGCCCTTAGGGCACTCCATTGGGCATATGAAAGCAGTTTCTTGTAGCATGCAGTTGCCGCACATACGGCAGCCAAAAAGTGGGCCTTTAATCGCGTATTCGATATTTTCAAGAACAATATTTCCGAATGACTCTTGTCGAAAAGGGGAATATGCGGGTTGCCAGCGTCGACCAGGGGTAAAAATGGGCATAACGACCTCCAAGAATTTGGTTTATTTATCACACAATCAATTCTGAGTGTAACGGTGGTTTGGTGATGGTCACCGTTACACTCAGAAAGTTACTGGTTTAGATAACCATCCGCGTAAATGACCTTGTTCAGCAATATCTGAGTGGTTTTCCAGATGGCAGCCTGTTCGGGGTCGGTTAAATCGAAGTCTTCTGGTTGTGGCTCTTCCGATGCAGCGGTTCGCTCTGCAATTTTGTTGTAAACACGGGCGAGAGCCGATGTTGCATCCTTTGTCTCAATCCATTTAATAACATTATTTTGTTCTTTGTCAAAAGGATTGGCGATCATCATTTGCAGGCCCACCCCCATCAACATGGAAAGGTAAACTCGGTTGATAAGAGGACGGTTTTCATTAGGAACTGCATTCGAAACATTGGAAAGGCCGACAGAAATCATTGGTGTCGGGTCCCAGGCATATTGCAATGTCCTAACTGTCTCTATCAGGTGTGGGCAGTATTGTTGGCAGCCGGATGTAGTTAATACAAGCGGGTCGATGATCAGGTCGCTCATTGGGAAGTCGATTTCCATCATTCTGGGTATCAATCGTTCCAAAGCTATGGTAACGCGATCATCCGCAGACACCGGAATTCCCTCGGCAGCCATTGTAAGGGCAATCACTTTGGCACCGTATTTTTTTGCCAGAAGTGGGATTTTCTCGAGCCGTTCGGGTTCTGCTGAAGTGGAATTCAGGATTGGTTGAGCCTTCTTTATGGTTTTGAGAGCGGCTTCCATACCGTCGATGTTAGTAGTGTCGATAGAAAGCGGTACGTCAACTACTGTTTCAACTGCGCCGACGATCCATGGAAAGACCTCTGCCCAATCTTTTTTACGCGGACCGAGATTGATGTCCACTGCACTTGCCCCTGCCTCTACTTGTTTGATGGCAAGTTCCATGAAGAACTCGCGATCTCTATTGGTCAAGGCTTCCTTGACTTTTTCAGAGATGATATGAATATTTTCGCCAATTATGTACATGTTGTTCCCTCCGATTGGTTTCGTTAGCCGTGATCGTTAATGTCACGGCTATAATGTCTTTTGGATTGCAGCTTCGACTGTTGGAAATTTAAACAAGTCAGTGTGAGGTAAAAACAATGCAGACGTAAATGCATCGTAAAAAGTGTTATCTGCAGATAGTTCTATATAGGTCATGCGGTTGGCTATTTCTTTTATTCTTTCTCGTTCTTGAGAACTCAATAGCGTGTAATAGGCACCTTTTATTGAAGTGTTACCCAGAAAACTAAATTTTTCCCACGGCATATCAGGCAACAGGCCAATCTGTACAGCCTTTTCCACATTAATATACTTGCCAAAGGAACCGCCTATAAACATTTGCTGTACATCATCCAGAGTCATTCCGACTTGTTCGGCCAAAATACTGAAACCTGCGTAAATAGCTGCCTTGGCTCGCAAAAGATTATCTACATCTACGCGAGTAAGGACAATATCCTGTCCGTTTTCGCTTTCAGCTCCCCATGTCACGACAAATTCGCTGCCATGATCTCCTTTACGTACTCTATTGGTCGGCAATGAAAGATTGACGTTGCCAGCTTTATCCAAAACGCCAGTTAGGAACATCTCGGCCATGAGCGAAATCAAGCCGGAACCACAAATACCACTGGCTTTGCCC
>CAIMZS010000241.1 GCA_903846015.1 uncultured Anaerolineae bacterium
ACTTTTATGAGGATGGTTTGGTAATACTATAAGAATCGGGGGTGGGGTCTCGCCGGGAAAGGCTTCCTGCACGATTTGCTGGGCATTTTGTTGGTAGTAGCCAAGATCTTCATCATCCAATGCTAATAGCCAGACTACCAGCCCACGATTGCCTTCGACCAGGCCTTGGAAATTGAGCACATAAGGTTTCAGTAACGTTTGCAAATTTTGGGCTGTGAATTTTTCTTTTGTAACAATCGCCGTACTTGCAGCCCAATCCAGAGGCGTGCCCCAGGCAATATTAACTTCAATGTGATCGGCACCATTAAGCAATGTTCCACGTAACTGGTTTAATTCGTAAAGTTCATCTTCGCCAAATTTCTTCTCATTAATTTGTTCGCGAATTTTTTGTTCCAGGGCTTTTGGGTTGGAAGCTATGGGCCAGAAGGAATTGTATTTCGTGTTTTCATCAAATTTCGTGATGTTGGTCTTACTGAGTTGTTTCAGAATCTGCATGGTGTTGCGTTCGTCAATACCAGCCATCTGAGAGAGAAGTTCAATCTGTTTCTCCCCATTAACATGGATTCCGTCCGCAAACTGAAGCAGCATGGCCTTCAGAACATCCTGATGTGCCTTTGTGGATTGTTCACCAAGCACCTGTTCGAGATTCTGAAGGGCATTTTCATAGGCATCATAATCCTGTTGTTTGGCAATGCGAGTGCCAAAATAATCTGGCAAGTCAATTGGCAGAATCCAATTGATTTTTCCTTCAACCATGATGGGTTCATTTTGTTTAAATTCAAAGCGGTCGCGAACAAAGCGCAAAATGGTGCGCGCATCATCATCCATGCCCTGCGCCATTTTAAGATGGCAGAGCAGTGCGGTGGTTAAGGGGTGTAGGGGGAAGCAGCCCTTGGTAACAATATCGCGGAATTTCTCATTGGTCCAGTGCAATTCTTTGTCGTAGCGTTTTAGATAGGTTTCCCAGGCCAGCTCGGTAGTCTGGCCGTATAACCCGCCTTTAATGCGCGGATTTTCCTGGAGAAATTTTTCCCAGCCGGTTTCCGACTGGGCCAAATAGGCATTCAACACCGATTCCATCAAGGAATAGAGCGCATACTTGCGATCGATGCGGCCCAACTCGCGTTTGATATTTTGCAATGCCTGGCCACCCTGGACACGTTCAGCCACCTCATCCGGATCGTGCTGGGCAAACGCCATGAACATAGCCTGGCCACGGCGTTCCCCGATGCCTTCCAATAGTTGTTGTAATTCTCCGACAGCTTTGCTCTGGCTGTAGCGCTCAACAAATTGGCTGAATTCATCAAACAAAACCACCACACCAGCAAGCGGTTTGGCATTTTTGCAGAAAGTATCAATGGCCCAGAGCACTGCTTCGCGCAGGCTGTAATTTCCTTCCGTATTCGGACCGACGCCGCCATTAAAGTGCATAAATAATTTAACATATTGTGCGTAGGCTTCCGGTTTGTTGTCATCCACATCTTGAAGCAGATTGGGGAAATCAGTATCAAGTTGATCTTTCAGCAATTGCCGCGCTTCCGAATCATTTGCCTTGGTTTGAAGCCATTTTTTGGCCTGCTGGTTCCAAAAGGGCAGTTCGGCGTTTTGCGTGTCAGGATGTTCCTGCAAAGCAGCTTTGAGGGCAGGGAAAAACTGTTCGTGCAAAGTGCGGGGCGTATCGCCTCGCAAGCGAATCACCAGAAAGCGGTCATACTGGCGTTTGAAATCGTGGAAATTTTCTGCTTCGGGTCTGTTGTGAGACAAGGTGTGACCAATGCGCCCCAGGATCTCCTGTACTTCTGGAGATTTATAGGGTTTCGCAAAATAGTTGGCAAGGACAAGTGCCAGATGGCTTTTGCCGTGTCCGTAGTTGGCAACGATGACAAAGCGGTTTGTGGGGCTGCTATTGATATAAGAGAGGCGCACTTCCCTTAGCAAATCAACGGAACCAACGGAGCGGGACTGGCCGGTGTGATTGTCAGGCGCATTATTGGCAAAGATGTAGGACTTTACAAGCGCCAGATTGTCTAAGGGTTTATCGTAGTCACTTAGCTGAACAGCGCTGATGAATTTCCCCTGGGCGTCCAGTTTGACGAGTTCTTTAATGAGCATTGACCCCTCCAATAGTGTGGTTCAAATTAAACGAGAATCGTACTGCCATTTTTCAAGGTTTGTTTCCGTTGGCAGTAGGCGAACAGCGGTTTCAGGGATTACAAGCAGCAGCGCGCGGGTACGATTTGGAAAACCATTGAATAAATAGTTCCAGATTTTCTGGCATTCATCATCTGGCACACCTGCCAAAAGCAAATCGAGATTGTAGAGTAATACACAATCGCTTTTTCCATACTGGGATGAAATATCATCCAAGGTTTCGAGCAC
>CAIMZS010000242.1 GCA_903846015.1 uncultured Anaerolineae bacterium
CCAAAACCATGCCCGCCGGCTGCATAAATATGCAATTCCGCCGGCCGCCCAGCTGCTTTCCAGGCTGAATACAGGTTCAGGCTCGTTTTGACAGACCAATCATCATCATGGGCAACGGCGATAAAATGGGTGGCGCATTTTGGGAAACTATCATCTCGTTGACAAGTACAGGATAAATCAGGGCATCAAAACCCGGGCGGCTGTTGAGGTCAAAACCCAGGGCTGCTCCGGTCGTGACACGTGCCCCGGCCGAAAAGCTCATGATCCCAATCCGGTCGGGTGATACGCCCCACTCGGAAGCCCGCTGCCGGACCAGTTTGATTGCTTCCAACGCATCGGCAATCGCCAGCCGTGCGGTGGTTTGTGCAACCTGGTTGCCCGCTCAATATCAATTAAGAGCGCCTGGATGATATTTTCGTGGTCATCATCGCGCGCAGGCGTTGGCACCAGGTGATAATTCAACACAAAGGCCGCCAGGCCATGCTGCACAAACCAGCGCGCCACATCTTCACCTTCGTGATCAATCGCCAGGGCATGGAAGGCGCCGCCTGGGCAAATGTTGACTGCCGTGCCGCTGGTTTTCCCTGGTTCAGGCAGGAAGGCTGCCAGGGTGGGCTGGCTGACATTGCGGGTCTGTTTGAAGTTGAGCGGCGGCGCATAACTTTCCACTTCCAGCTGCGTCCGATCTGCGGAACCTGCCGGAATATTCTGCGGCCAGACTGGCAAGACAAAGGAACTTTCCGAGCGGTACATACGTGTATAGCCTGTCCATTAACCTTTGACAGCTCCGGCGGTGAGCCCCCTGATGATCAGCCTGTTCAGGAACAGGTAGAGCAGCAGGGTTGGGACAACAGTAATGGCAATGCTGGCAAAGGTCGGACCCCATTCCCGCTGACCGTACTGGCCCACAAAACTCAGCAGACCGGTTTGTAAGGTACGCAACTTGGTATCGCTGATGAAGGTCAGAGAGAGCAGCAGGTCATTCCAGACAAAGAAGAACTGCACCAAAGCCAGTGTCACGATCGAGTTGGCGATCATCGGCACCGCTATTTGCGAGAAGATCTGGAAAATGTTGGCTCCATCCATGACTGCCGCTTCAAAGATTTCGTGTGGCACAGCCTTCATGTAACCGGTCATCAAAAAGATGGTGAGCGGCAAGCCAAAGGCGATATAGATCATCATCAGGCCCACCAGGCTGTTCGTCAGGTGCAGCGTGTAGTACATGGTAAATAGTGGGAGCAGAACAATCTGTCCCGGAACCATGACGCCGGCCAGAAAGGTCATTAAGACCGTGTTTTTGAGCTTCCATTGCATCACTTCCAGGGCAAAAGCGGCCATGACACCCACCAACATGGTGAAGAAGATGGCCGGGAGGACTACCAGGATGCTATTTCGAAAATAAATGCTCATTTTGCCGTCGGTCCAAGCTCTGACATAGTTTTGCCAGTAAAAATTTTCGGGCAGAGCATATACTGGACGCAGACTGAACTCATCGGGAGCTTTGATGGATGACATCAATAGCCAGAAGGTTGGATAAATTTCAATAAATAGCAGGATGCCCAGCAAGAGCAACATGATCAGGTTGGCGGGTTTGAGATGTTTCTTCATTGAAAATTCCTCCGACA
>CAIMZS010000243.1 GCA_903846015.1 uncultured Anaerolineae bacterium
GATATTGATGGCTTCGAGCGGCAGGGCGACTTCGATGAGTTTCTTTTTCATAAATTGTCCGTTAATGTGGATTGGATGTCATGTTGTGTAGGGTATTTATCAATCCCCTGTACTTTGGTTATAAAGAAGCCCTGTCTCCGCAAACGGAAGCAGGGCAGGGATTTTTAAGAGATAAATAATGCGCGCAACCAACTGATAAAGTCCTGTGCATGCACGGATCGGGGGTCCAAATAACTGGCAGTGATTGCTGTTCCAAATGGGAGTCCTGGTTCATCCTGCCAAGCCAGCCAGGTATGTATATCCGCTTTTGCGCGCAATGCTGGTGAGAAGCGCTGCTCGGGTAATTTCTGAACACATTCCTTCGCGTAGGGGAACAGGGCATCCCCATCCGGAATAAGTGTTGCTACAAAATCTTCAAGCATTCCCGGTAGATGGTTATCAGGCATTACCCAAATGCCCACAGTTGGTTTGTCTTCTACGCGCAAGATCGTTCCGGTAGATACGGGTACATCGGGGACTAAGTAACCTTCTTTAGTTAAATGAGCGCGGAGTGATTGCCAGCGCGCTTGTAAGTCAGTATCTGCATCCACCAAAATACCCAGAACTTCTAGATCGCTGGTTTTTAGTTGAGTAGACAGGGTTTCCAGAAGATCAGTGATGCCCTTTTTACCAGCGATCTCAAAAGCATCCGGGAGTTGATGCGCCTGGCACAGGTTGGCCACCACAACAGCATCATCTCTGCCTTCAACCAGGAGTTTGCGAGGATTAGCCATCCTATCTCACCTCGATTTGTTCGCGAGTGGCAATAGAAAGGTCTTTTTCATCAAAATATGTTGGTAATATTTTTCCTTTTTTATTCGCAAGACGGATCAACATTCCATCTTCTTTGTTATCCTGAGCAGCCTGCTGGAAGCCTGTGATGCAATCCCAGCTATGGGTAGTGGCAAATACCTGCACATTTAATTGTTTTGCTGCCTCGTAAATAAAATGCCACATTTCACGGAGAACCGAGTAATGCAAACCGCTCTCAATTTCATCAACTAATAGAATGCCATCTTTGGCGTTGACAATGGCTAGGGCGATTCCAAACATTCGATTCATGCCTTCCCCAAGACTTTTTAATGGGATAGGAGTAGCGAATGAACTTACCTTTACTATGGGAATACGTTCACGCATTCGGGATGATTTCTGAGTTCCAATTAAATTTACGCGTTCGATATCAGGTTCAATGATTTTTAGTGTATTCAGAACATCATTTTCCATCGGGCCAAGTGTAATATTGTCCCAATATTTTCCAATTTCGATAATAGACAACCCGCTCGCTGGCAAAAATACACATGGTGATTCTATCTGAATGGAAAACTGATCACGAAAGCTTCGAGCAAAAAGGCGATCCAGACGAATTAGATTATTGTTTTTTCCCGATTGGATCAACAATGCTGGAATAGTATCCATCCCTTCGGTAATTTGTCCCGCTTCACGCAATCGCCGGTTTCCAAGGTCGTCTACTACACTTTCAGCCCATGTTAACTTTACTGTTACATGGTAACGAGAGTTATTTAATGGCCCAAATTCCATTTTTTGTGAGTCCGACCGGGATTGTTTTCTTCCATAAAATAGATATCGAACTGATGCAATTTGATTTTCCAATTCTTCATCGCCGCCCGTCATCCGTAACTCAGGAAGAGAACCACCTTCATCCCGACCCTCCAATGATGACCATAAAACGGAAGGAGACCCTTGATTGGCATAAACCCATAGAGCCTCGAGCAGGGATGTTTTGCCGACGTTGTTCTTGCCAGTGAACAAGTTGACTCTTCCTAATTTCTCGAGCTTAAGATGCTCAAAAGCGCGAAAGCCGTGTATTTCAAAAGATGAAAGCGCTAATTTTGTCATAATATCTCCAAAAAGGGCATGTCCCTTTGCTTAATTGTACCAAATACATCCTTTAAATTTCGGGCAAGGTACCTTTTGCCAGCCAGGCAGAGCAATGACTTGTTTTCAGGATGGTTTGCCAGCCCGCGCAAGCAAATCGGCAAAATTGTAATTGACACTTGTCACGCCAAAATCCGGTTCGCGCTGGAAGGGGCGGCGCAGGTAATGTATGTTGTGCGAGTCATTCGGGCCGAATTCGACAATCGCCAGGATGAAAGCATCCGGTTGGTTGAGTGAATACAAAATCTCATTGCGCGTGACAGTGATCACATCCGCACTAGAGACACGGCCCTTAACCTCGATAAAACGCAGGTTGCCACTCCCCGGCACGCTGCTTTCGATGTCATAGCCAAGCTTTTCAAACTCACGATCTACTGGTTCAAAGCCCAGGCCAAGTTCGGTCTGCATGATGATGGCACGCGCACGCGCGGCGCTGACCTGGGTATCAACGGGTGAGCTTGCCGGCGTGGCCTCCCCACGCATAGCGGCTAGCAGCCCAATCGGGATGACCAGCACCCCGCCCAGCACAACAGGCGGCAGGGGCGAGATCTGTGCTTCACGTTTGAGCTCATCCAACCGCTTTTGCAAACGACCTTGCAGGCCATCGGCGCGCTTGCGCGCTTCGCCAGAGTTCATCTTGGCGTTTGTTTTTCCGGCCTGCTCCTGCAGCTTGAGCTCCTCGGCGCGGTGATCCCAGTAGCTGATCTCCTTGGTCAGGCGCTCTTTGACCGCCGCCTCAGTTTTGGCGATCAGCGTCAGCCGGGTGTGGCGCACTTCCTTGAGGTGCTCAGGGACAACATGCGCCACGGCATAACCCTGGACTTGTTTTTCCAGTTCACGGCTGATCCAGGCACATTCAGGCCGCGCAAAGAGTGCATCAAGGCCGGGTTCACCCACAGCCAAAGGACGGTAATCCAGGTAAGGGGCATAGTGAACATGCCGTGCAGCACCGGTTATATCGATCTCGGTGTAAAGCATGCGCTTGGAAATCACGCGGCGCTCGCCGCTGCGTGTCAGGCTGGCATCCTGAATGGCGTGCTCCAGGGTAAAGAGCACGCGCGGTTGGGTGCCAGGGTCGCGTTCATCCACCAGTACTGCGCCACGCTTCAACAGGTCGCGGTTGCGTTCCAGCGTGATGTCAATCACCGCATCCAGCAGGGGCTGACCAGGGCAGACAAAAGCAGCCAGAGGCTGGCCAGGCGGTGCCACCAAGTCTTTTTCGAAGGCAATGCGCTCATAGCGCGGCAGGACGGGTTCACCGATGCCTATTAGCCGGTCGCGATTGCGCACGGTTGTCGGAACATGCGTGACTTCGTAGCGGCGTGGCTCACGCTGTTTGGCCGTGCCACCCAACTGCTGAAAGGCTTCGAGAAAGAATGATTCGATATAGTGCGGTTGCAAGCGGCGCGCCTCGGCGCGTTCCATATCGGCGCGGATACGCTGGACGCGGCTGACATCCATTACATCTTGGGCCAGGGCGCTGTCTTCGAGCAGGCTCTCAAGTTGGTCGCGGTCGAGGGCATGCTCCAGCACCGTGGTCAGGTAGGCGCGTGTTTCTGGTCTGTCACCGTAGCGTATGGCCTCGATCAGTAGATCGCGCAGTGATTTGCCCTCAAATTGCAGTTTGCCGAGCACATCGAAAACCTGGCCGCCAAGCGATTGACGGGCTTGTTCAAGTTTATCGAGTAGCCGGCGGTAGACATCGCCTTCGCGGGTTTCTTCGGCCACCAGGTTCCACAAGTGACAGACCTCAGTCTGACCGATGCGATGGATGCGTCCGAAACGTTGTTCGATACGGTTCGGGTTCCAGGGCAGATCGTAGTTGACCATCAAGTGGGCTCGCTGTAAATTGATGCCCTCTCCAGCCGCATCTGTCGCCAGCAGCACCTGCACCAATGGGTCATGCTTGAACGACTCCTGGGCTTTCATACGCTGCTCGCGGCCCATTCCACCGTGGATCATGACCACCGACTCATTGCGGCCCAGCAGGGTGGTGATGCGGCTTTCCAGGTAGTTGAGCGTATCGCGGTGTTCGGTAAAGAGCACCAGCTTTTGATGCGGAGATGGTACTGGCGGCGTGATCGGTCCGACGACATACGGTGGGCGGTCTTCTCCGACCTGGCTGCCCAGAGCTGCCGGGGTAAAAATCTCACCCAGCAGGCTGGCCAATTGGCGCCACTTGGTATCCGTTCCGCTGCGACGCACAGCCAGGGCGCTGGCTTCCAAGCGTTTGAGGGTCTCGATCTCAGCTTTCAACTCGCCCATTGAGCGTGCCGCGGTGGCTTGATCGAGGATTTCTTCCTCGGCTGCATCCAGTTCGTCGGCGGGTGCTTCTTCCAGATCTTCCACCGTCTCGTCATCCATTTCTGGAATTTCGGATATGACCAACGGCGCAGCCCGACCGCCGCGCTGCAGCACTTCCAATTCGCGCAGCCGGCTTTCCAGACGTTCGCGCCTTCTGCGCAGCGATTGGTAGATGGCTTCGGGCGAGGAAGCCAGGCGTCTTTGCAGGATGGTCAACGCAAAACCGACCGTTCCGGCGCGTTTGTCGTTCTCGAGCGCCTCGGCACGGTTGAATTCCTCACGCACATAGTCGGTTACTTCCTTATAAAGACGAGCCTCGGCTTCCGAAAGTTTGTAGGGCACGGTATAGGCGATCCGCTCTGGGAACAGACGTGTACTGTCAAACTTAAGCAGTTTCTCTTTGACCATCCGGCGCATCAAATCCGAAACATCCGTGACATGCGCGCCGTCCCGGAAGCGCCCCTCGAAGCGGTCGCCATCCAGCAGCGCCATGAAGAGTTGGAAATCTGCTTCCTTGCCATTATGGGGTGTGGCCGTCATCAACAAGAAGTGGCGCGTCAGCGTGGAGAGCAGCTGACCGAGCCGGTAGCGCTTGGTGTACTTGACTTCGCCGCCGAAGAGGGTCGCGGACATCTTGTGGGCTTCATCGCATACGATCAAGTCCCATCGGCAGTCCGGCGCTTTTAGCTTCTCCTGCACGCTTTCATCGCGCGATAGTTTATCCAGGCGCGCAATGATCAGATTGGTCTCCAGGAACCAGTTGCCGGTGCGCGCGGCTTCGAGTTTATCGTTGGTCAGGATCTCGAAGGGCAGGTGGAAACGACGGTAGAGTTCATCCTGCCACTGTTCGGCCAGACTGCCAGGGCAGACGATCATGCAGCGCTGCAAGTCGCCGCGCGCGATCAGTTCCTTGATCAGCAGACCGGCCATGATCGTCTTGCCCGCGCCGGGGTCATCTGCCAGCAAAAAGCGCAGCGGCTGGCGTGGCAGCATGGTCTCATAAACGGCTGTGATCTGGTGCGGCAATGGGTCAACCAGCGAAGTATGCACCGCCAGCACCGGGTCGAACAGGTGCGCCAGGCGAATACGTTGTGCTTCGGACACCAGCCGGAACAATGCACCATCGCCGTCGAAACTCCACGGGCGGCCCTGCTCGACCAGCTCCAGGCGCGGCTCATCATCGCGATAGAGCAGCACATTATCCACCTTACCAGTGGGTGTTTTGTAGGTCAATTCCAGTGCTTCTGAACCGTACCACTGTACATTGATAACCATCACAAAACTGTCCGGCAGGATGCCGCGAATGGATGCGCTGGGTTGAAGGTCTTCAAGATGGATCATGAGGTTCCTTTTACACACAATAAAAATCTTAAAGCGCGGAAGTTTTGTATTTGGCGATATGAAACGGTTCTGATGTTTTCCCCATTTCATTAAGTGTAGCATAAAAATGGGATCCTACCCTGGTGTCAGAGTGTGGTTCAATATTTCGGAAAATGTTCTGTCTCAATGCGGGCACAACGTGTTGTGCCCCGTAATAGTAGTCGGATTCACCCGACTACTATCCCTGCGGCCCTTCAGCGATGCCGGCAGCTTGGAAAAGAAACTGTCCGCCCTTTATCTGACGAATACACAATGAACAGCTTTTTAATCATTTATCGATCCTCTGATCCGCTGGAATATTCAAATCAACAAATTCTTTTAGCTCATTCAGCACTTCCCTGGTGCTCTCGTCCAGCAGCAGGCGCAGCAAATAACGCCCCGCCAACTTGCTGATGGATTTGTTGAAATCATGGCAGCCAAAATAGGCCAGGCAGACCGGGCAGCCGTGATCATCGCTGCAAGTACAGCGCTCGATCAGATCCAGGGCGCCTTTCAATAGGGTGCGGGTTTGAAAGCCGATTTCATCGGATAGGCCCAGCCCGCCTGGAAAATTATCGTAGATAAATAATCGGGCAGCATAACCTTCCACATTCAGCGCGTAAACCCCGCCGATC
>CAIMZS010000244.1 GCA_903846015.1 uncultured Anaerolineae bacterium
GAACATACATCCACTATACATCAACTCCATGAATTTTGACAAATTCGTGGAGTTGATGTCCTATTTTTCGGTAAAATAGTACTTCGCCCCAGACAGCAATCAATATCTTTGAGAAAATCCTAAAAATCTTCATGGAGCATCCTTGCAATACTGGTACCCGGTTCTACGATAGTGCCGGTTCTACCACGGCTACGGGCACTGCCCGCCTGGCCAGCCAATCTGCCCCTGCCTTCGCGTGCGGCCAGGTAGATCAACTCACTGTTTGCTACCATTCCAGTTCACCTGCCCAAACAAAGCAACCAAAGCAGTGGTAAACCGGTTTTGTACCCCAAACCATGGTAAGCTGCGAAATACACACATCCGACCACTGCTTTATGCAATTTATTTGTCCAAAGAGAAAGGAAAATCGCTAAAATAGCTGGCCTATTTGCATACCCTGCTGACAAAAGCCAATGAACCCGGCCCTTGCTGCGGGTACCGCTCATTGAAACAATCCTTGCACCCTGCGGGAACTGCGGGGAAATGACTGCAAAATTTCCTGATCGGGCCAATGTCGATTCCTGCTGGCCACCTCCAAAATCCAGTGAGAAAAAGTGTTGCTGTGCGATTGAAGTTAAAAAATCAACGCCGTCTTACCCTGCGACACTGCAATAAAGTTGTTCACCCTATATGCAAGGGCTGCCCTGCCAGCTTACAGTTGCAGCCATATCGGGTCTTTTTTGTGCGCTATTGATTATAATGGATGCATGCCTATACCAATTTTAGCCACGAAACTTTACATCCCCCCGCCACGGTCTAAAATTGTCGCGCGTCCTGATCTGATCGGGAAGCTCAATGATAGTTTCTCTGCGGGCCGCAAACTAACCCTAATCTCTGCTCCGGCAGGCTTCGGGAAAACCACGCTGATCAGCGAATGGGTCGCCAACTGTGGGCGGCCGGTTGCCTGGTTTTCGCTGGATGAAAGGGATAACGACCCCACACGTTTTCTAACTTATCTCGTCACTGCTTTGCAGACGATATTACCGGATATTGGAGCGGGGGTTATGGATGCACTCCAATCCCATCAGCCACCGCCGACAGAATCGATCCTGACAAGCCTGCTCAATGAAATCGTCGCAATCCCAAAGAATTTCATGCTCGTGCTTGACGACTACCACGTGATTGATGCCAGGGCGGTTGACGAGGCCCTGGCTTTTCTGCTTAAGCACCTGCCGCCACAGATGCATCTGGTCATCACCACACGTGAGGATCCAAATCTGCCCCTAGCCCGTTTGCGCGCCCGGGGTCAATTGACCGAGCTGCGCGCCGCCGATCTGCGTTTCAGCCCATTCGAAGCCGCGGGATTTCTCGAAGATATGATGGGGCTGCAGCTTTCCGCCGAAGATATCGCCGTTTTGGAAACCCGCACGGAAGGCTGGATTGCAGGACTGCAACTCGCTGCTCTCGCCATGCAAGGACACGCATCGCGAGACGCTGCGGGCTTCATAAAATCATTTACGGGTACCCACCATTTCGTGATGGACTATCTTGTTGAAGAAGTGCTGCAGCAACAATCTGAAAAGATCCAGACTTTTCTACTGCGCACATCCATCCTAGACCGCCTGTGTGGACCTCTTTGTGACGCCATTCTGCTCGACTCCTTCGTAAATGGGCAGGAAACCCTCGAGTATATCGAACACGCCAACCTGTTCCTGATTTCTCTGGATAACGAACGGCGTTGGTACCGGTATCACCATCTCTTTACAGATTTGCTGCGGCAGCGGCTGGGAAAAATCCAGACACCCGAAGAGATAGCCCAATACCATATCTGCGCCAGCGAATGGTATGAAAAGAACGGCGATAAGGCTGAAGCATTTCGCCATCTCATCGCTGCCAGGGATTTCAGCCGGGCGGCAGGGTTGGCTGAAACATCCTGGCAAAGGATGAACGAAAATTATCAGTCCGCTGCCTGGCTTGGTTGGGTGAAACAGCTGCCCGAGGAGTTGATCTGCTCCCGTCCAGTGCTCTGCACACAGATAGCCTGGGGATTTATGGATTCTGGCGAAGTGGATGTCAGCGAGTCACGCCTGAGGGACGCTGAGCGGTGTCTGGAGGGTCCATCCGATGGGATGGTTATCGTGGATCAGGAGCAGTTTCGAATACTGCCAGCCAGGATCGCGTTTGCCCGTTGTTACAATGCTCAGACTCAGCGAGATTTTACATCCGCAATGAAGTTCGCGGAACTGGTGTTCAAACTCATTCCTGAAGAAAACCATTTCTTGCGCGCCCAAACCGCTGCAATCCTGGGAGCCACTTACTGGGCAAATGGCAACCTGGAGGCAGCCTGCAGGTCTTTAAGCGATTGGATCGACAGTTCCCTAAAGGTTGGTAATTTTATATTTGCCATTGCCGGCGCATCCGGAAAGGCAGACATTCTGACGGCGCAGGGACATCTCCGCGAAGCCTTAAGAACCTTGCAGCAATCTTTACAACTGGCTGCAAAGCATGAAATGGAGGCACAGCGGGTTACAGCCCAAAATTATTTAGCGGTGGGGATGCTGTACCACGAAATGGGGGATGACGAAGCTGCCGCACTGCACATTCAAAAAAGCTTTGTCCTGGGTGACCAGTTCATCAGGGTGGACTGGCCCTACCGTAAGAATCTCGCCCAAGCTCGGGTCAGCGAGTCTGCGGGAGACCTGGACACCGCAATCGAGCTGCTGGATGAAGCCAAACGCTTTTATATCAAGACTCTGATCCCCTATGCGCGCCCCATTGAGGCCATAAAAGCAAGAATCCATCTAAAGCAGGGACGATTGCTCAAAGCACAGGATTGGGTGCGCGAGCATGAGCTTTCGATTGAAGATGAACTCAGTTATTTGCGCGAGTTTGAACATATAACGCTGTCACGGGTGTTGCTCGCCGAGTATCAGAGCGACCGGGCAGAACGCTTTATTCTTGAGGCAACAAGCTTTTTGGAACGTCTGTTGAAGGCAGCAGAAGATGGAAAAAGAATGGGCAGTGTGCTCGAGATCCTGGTGACACAGGTGCTCGGTTACCAGGCGCAGGGCAGCACATCCCAGGCTTTCAAGTCGCTAGAACGCGCCTTGACCCTGGCACAGCCAGAAGGCTACGCCCGAATCTTTATCAATGAGGGCGAACCGATGCGATCGTTGCTGTTGGATTTTAGAGCATCCATTGAAAAGCAATTGCGTGGCAATGATTATCAACTGAAGGAATATATAGATAAGCTTCTGTCTGCCTTTCCGAAACCCAGGAATGTGCCGCAACCCGGGCTAAGCGAGTCGTTGCTGAGCCAACGCGAGTTGGAGGTTCTGGGCCTGGTTGCGCAAGGACTCTCGAATCGTGAGATCAGCGAGCGACTTTTCCTGGCTTTAAGTTCTGTTAAAGGGCATAACCAGATGATTTTTAGCAAGCTGCAGGTCCAAAGCCGTACCGAAGCTGTCGCTCGGGCCCGTGAATTGAATCTGTTATAGACTGAACATTCGTTTGCC
>CAIMZS010000245.1 GCA_903846015.1 uncultured Anaerolineae bacterium
CGCCGCTGTCATTCACGGTCGCAACCATAATCTTGGGGCATTCGAAGCCCAGCATCACAATGGATATTTATGGACATTTATATAACGAAATACTGGATGAAGCATCAGAAATTATGGACAGGTTAGTAACCCCAATCCAGGTTCAATTCCCGCAATCTACTCAAAGCGTGGTGCGAAAGTGAAATCAATTGCACCGATTCGCACCGATTAGATCAAAACCTGCCTTGCGGCAGGTCTTCTCCCCTATATCTGGGGGTATATCGGCGCATTACCGCCATATTTAGTGCCCACGGCAGGAGTCGAACCCGCAACCTACTGATCCGAAGTCAGGCGCTCTATCCATTGAGCTACGTAGGCATATTCAAAAATTATACACCATTTGCGGTGGTTATCGGGTCTTTACCGCGGACTTCCGGAAAAGATTAAAGTAATGAGTCGCGGATTGGATTTAGTGAGTTCGTGGCCTGCCTGTTGCCCAAGGAATTACTCAAATTCATTAAATGTCCTGAGATGATGCGAGGCGTTTATTGGAGGTATCCAAAAGGTATTCGTCCACTCGTTCGAGGGCCTCATTGAGGTTGATGCGCCCCAGGCCAAGGCGGAAGTGATTCCCAGGGTAATCGAAAATATTGCCTGGCACGATCATGATTCCTTGCTTTTCGATCAATTCGTTGGCGAATTCTGCTAACGGCTCTGGGCCGAGCCAACGAGGGAAGGCGATGGAGCCTGCACGCGGGGGTATCCAGGCGAGCCGGTCGCTGTGTTGATCGAAGAACTGTTTCGCGATGATGGTGTTTGCTCGGATGATCTCAAGGTTGCGCGCTACGATGCGGGCAGTATTTTGAACAGCGATGATCGCCAGGATCTCGGATGGCGCACTGTTGCAAATGGTGGTGTAGTCTTTGAAGGTGATGCAGCGCTCGATGAGCCCATATTCCCGGGTTGTGAGCCAGCCAATGCGTAAACCTGGTAGGGCATATGATTTGGATAAACCTGAAAGGGATATACCCCTGGAATAGAGATCACTTACAGAAGGAAGCCGCAGAGAAGGTTCAGGTTCAAGTTGGCGGTACATTTCGTCCGAAAAAATTCGCAGACCGTGTTTGTCTGCAATGGTCAAGATGGAGTCAAATTCCTGGCGGGAGGGCAGAAAACCGGTTGGGTTGTTTGGGAAGTTGATCACGAGCAGCCTGGTACGGTCGGTGATGCAATCTTCGAGTTTGTCAAGATCGATCGTCCATCTGTTTTCGCCGGGCTGCAGGTCCCAGGATGAGAGGCTGCAGCCGATCGAGCGAGCGATCTCATAAAGGGATTGGTAAGTGGGTGAGAGCGCGATGACGTGATCGCCGGGCTCAAGCAAGGTGTGCATGGCAACAAAGATGGCCTCTTCTGGAGCGGCGATCATCACATGTTCGGGGCGGATATTTTCGTATCCTTTGGCGATCTCGTTTCTAAGTTGCGGGTTGCCTTGTGATTCGGTATAACCAAGCCGGAGGGATTTCCACAATGCCAGGGTTTCCGGGGATCCCATTTTCAGCAGTTCATCCATCCCAAGGCTTTCGATATCCGATGAACTGAGCAAATATTTGGCGCTGAATTCGTACTTTGCGAAAAAACGTTCAAGTTTGAAGGGGCTGATTGACATATTGTTCTCACTATAAAAAAGTAGGATGGTGGATATGGTTATCAGGATGTGTGCTTGCGCTTTGACAGGTAAGCATGCCACAACATTCGCGCCGCAACAGCACGCCAAGGGCTCCATTTGTCGGCGATGTGGTCAAGTTCTGGTAAGGTGGGTCTGGTTGGTAGATTTTTGAGTTCTTGCATGGCAACTGCCAGGGCCAGGTCGCCGGATGGCCAGGAATCAGGCCGCAATAGCACCATCAGTAAATAGATATCAGCTGTCCAGGGGCCGATGCCTTTGACATTGGTCAAAACTTTACGGGCGGCGGCGTCACTTAGCAGGGGTAATTCGTCCAGACGAAGATGTCCTTCCTGGATGGCGCGCGCGAGTTCACGACAGTAATTCGTTTTTTGGTGGCTGAAACCGATGGATTTCAGCTCCGCGTCTTTGAATTGGAGAAATGCTTCAGGGGTAACGATACCACTCATCTTTTCAAGCTTTCCAAATGCTGCCCGGGCAGATGCGAGCGAGACTTGCTGCTCAAGAATAATGTGAACAAGAGTGTCAAAGCCCGGTACGCGGGCCCACAACGGCGGCGATCCAAACTGTGCGTAGATCTTTGCGAGATCGCGATCGAGGGCAACTAGGTGGTCCACACCCTGGGCAAGCATCGTGTTGGTGAGAATGTTCATATTGGCAGGAAGGCTCATAACAGTTGTGTCTCAGCGTGGATTGGTGTTCGTTTCAGTCATGATTGGTGACATGTTTTGTCCCGTTAAATTTTATATTGCCCTGATAGACTTGTTGGAAAACAATTGTACAGTAAAAATTGTGCGATTTCCAATGAAGTATAATATTTTCTACAAGGAAGGCAGCCATGACATTTTCTGAGAAAATTGAAGAATGGATCAAAGAGGCTGAAACCCGGCCAGGCTCAGCTTTGATGATCCTTAAACTGGTGGCAGGGCGCTTGCGCGATGTTACAGAGCGCAACGAAGAACTTCTATCCGAAAATATTGCTTTACAAAATGGTAAGAGGGTGGAAGAATATCAGAAGCGTATTACGCACCTCGAATTTCAACTTGAAATGTTTAAGCGCCGTTTTGGCGCTGACATGAAAGAGAAGCTCGAATCAACAGGCGATGCAGCGATGCTGAACTTGTTGGTGTATAACGCGCAAGGCCGCATGTTTCGGATTGCGATGAATTCAGAGCTTACGGTTAGCGGTGCTTCGCTCGGGAAAATAAGCGGTGAAATCGCTACGGGTGGGGAATTTCCGCGGCTTTTGGCGATTCCTGCGGGTGAGGAAGCGTTGCTGTTGTTTACCACCGGGAGAATCAGCACTATTCCAGTTGCAAACATCCCAATGCTTGAAGCTGGTGGCAATTGGAGCTGGGAACAGGCGGCTTTACCTGACGAACCACACGCTGGCGAACTTCTGGGTTGCGTGCTGCCGCTGGCACGTTTATCTCTGGCTGATTTCATCTTTCAGGTAAGTCGACGGGGCAGTGTTAAAAAGACGCTGATCTCAATGTCCGAGTCGATTTTATCCAATAAATATCTTGGTAAGGGTGCGACCCAGAAAGCAGACCACGCGTTTGATGTCGCTTTGTGCCAAAAGAAGGAACGTTTTGCTGTGATTACCTATGAAGGCCGGGTTATGGGCCTGGATGTGGATGACTTATCATACGCGGCTGAAGAGCGCATCCGATTGGATGCAACGGATTTTATTGTAGCCTCTTTTGTACTTCACAAAGGAGATGCCTTGATGTGCCTGACGCAGAACGGCAAGGTGATCCAGCGGGAGGCAAGCACGCTCGAACCGGCAAAATCTGGGAGTGGGCGTGGTCAGGCATGGATCCCAGCTTCACGTCTGGAACAAGGGATACGTTTTGTCGGCGCCGCGGCTGTGCGCCTTGAAGATATGCTTGTTGTGCTGGGTGCCGATGGCAGTTTGGGTGTGCACCTGATGCGAGACCTGGCAGGAGCAGGCGCGATCCAGGGTGGCACCTTCCTGGCGGTTGGTGTGATTCCGGCAGATCGCACGAAAGGCGCGTTGGCATGAGTATCCGGGTCGGAATTGACTTTGGTACTTCCAATTCAGGCGTGGCGGTTTACGATGGAGAGAAAGTTAAATTACTGCCCATAGACCGGCAAAATGTTCTTCCTGAGGTAGTTAAGACGGTTCTTTATATTACCCGCGATTACCGGACTTTGATCGGGCAGGAGGCTATCGAACAGTATTACCGCCATAATATCAATCGCCAACGTCGCTATGTTCGACAGTGGGCTGGTGAGATTGATGTGCGTGGGGGAGATATGCATTTTGTGAGGGATGTGTACGTTTATGTGGATGAACTCAAGCCGGGGCGATTAATGCAGTATCTCAAGACGGCGCTGCGCAGAGAGGGATATGCGGGTACACAGGTGTTTGAACGCTTTTACTCGGTTGGCGAGCTGGTGCAAGTATATTTAAGCTTGCTTAAGAAGCGTGCCGAAGATATTTTAGGGGAACGCATCGATTCGGTTACATTGGGGCGGCCGGTGAAGTTTTCGGAATCGCCGGCGCAAGATTCAATGGCGGAAAATACCTTGCGCATGGCTGCTGAACAAGCGGGTTTCAGGCATATTGACTTCGAATTGGAGCCTGTTGCGGCGGCTCTGGATTTTGAACAGACAATTGGTGCGCCACAAAACGTTCTTATCTTCGATTTTGGCGGCGGCACATTGGATATTGCCATCATGCGGCTGGGTGATCGTGGAGATAGGAAGGTGTTTGCCAGCGGTGGCGTGGATGTGGCGGGCAGTGATTTTGACCGGGCCATTATTGAGCAGAGGATGTTGCCATTCTTTGGCGCTGGAACTGTGAAACATCAACCTGAGATACTGGAAATGATTCATGCTGTGCCAGATTGGATGGCACTGCCCGAGCTAGGCACCCCGCAAAATCGTAATATTTTAGAAAAAGCTATTCGCGCAGGTCTGGCTCCTGTGCGCCTGCGGGCACTTCAGTCCCTGATTTATAATGACCTGGCGTTTACTTTTTACAATCGGGTGGAAGCTGCCAAAATCGCCCTATCGAGCCAGGGTGTAGCGTTGATCAACCTGGATGACAAGGATATTGATCTTTGGGAAATTTATACGCGAACTCAGTTTGAAAGCGATATAAATAGCTATTTGGGTCAAGTGGAAAAAGTGTTGCTGGATACACTGTCCGCATCAGGGCTTGAGCCTGGGCAGATCGATGCAGTGGTCAAGACTGGGGGATCATCCAATATCCCTATCTTTTCGGCAATGCTGGCGCAAATCTTTGGCGCCGATAAGGTGAAAGAATCAAACGCTTTCAGCAGCGTGGTGGCTGGGTTGGCGATACGGGCATACGGTTCTTACGGCTGATTCTAGATTGATGATTTTAGTTTGAAGGATTATAGCCACCGGGATACTGCAGTGCTTTCTGGTAAGTTTTTGCAAAGATAGCGGCGGCTTGAACCGGTTTTGGGCTTTCACCGATTGCGCGTATGCAAGCTGAACCGACAATTACACCATCTGCTATTGCTCCGACTGCGCTGGCTTGTTCAGGGGTGCCAATGCCAAAGCCTACACAGACCGGCACATTGGTATGTTCGCGCACGCGCGCGACCAGTTCTGGCAAACCTTCTGGTAAATCTGAACGCAAACCGGTCACGCCGGTGACGCTGACCAGGTAAATAAAACCTTTGGCTTTGCGCGCCACCAGTTCCATGCGTTCGTTCGGGGTGGTGGGTGCCAGGAATGTGATGAGTGGCAGGCTGGGCTCAATAGTCTTTTGAAGATACGATTCAAATTCGCCTGACTCCTCTGATGGTAAATCTGGAATGATAAAGCCATCTGCCCCGGCATGGTGAGAATCATGGATAAATTTCTGAAAACCGTAAGATAGAATTGGGTTGGTATAACCCATCAAGATTAGTGGGATGGTGACACCTCGTTTGCGCAGTTCGATCACGCCAGCAATAATCTTTCGTGTCGTGACGCCATTTTCCAGTGCCACCTGTGTGGCTTTTTGGATTACAGGACCATCCGCCAGCGGGTCGGAGAAGGCCATGCCTACTTCGATCAGATCTGCACCATTTTTGGCAAGCGCTTCGAGTATGTCAATGGATGTTTCCATATCAGGGTACCCGACCGGGTAGTAGGGCATGAATACAGGTTTATTCTTAAAAGCATCGCTTAATCTGCTCATTAGTGCTCCAAGGGTATTACAATTTATCGCCAAATTCCTTGATGACGGTATTCAGATCTTTGTCACCACGTCCAGAAAGGTTTATTAAAATCATCTGGTGCTTGCCCATACCAGGCGCACGTTTGATGGCTTCGGCCACAGCATGGGAAGATTCGAGCGCGGGGATGATACCTTCGCTTTTACAAAGGGTTGAAAATGCATTTAGCGCCTCATTATCTGTGGCAGATGTGTAAAAGGCGCGTTCCGTGTCACGCAGCATAGCATGTTCCGGTCCGACCGCGGCATAATCCAGCCCGGCAGAAACGGAATGGGTTTCGGCGATCTGCCCATCTTCGGTTTGTAAAACATAGGTGCGCGTGCCGTGGATGACACCCACGCGTGAGTTGGTCTGGTCGCCAAAGCGAGCGGCATGCTTGCCAGATGGGATGCCGCTGCCGCCGGCTTCCACGCCGATCAATTCTACTTGCAAGTCATTTATGAACCCGCTAAAAACCCCGATGGCATTTGAGCCACCGCCAACACAGGCAATGACTGTATCGGGTAGGCGACCTGTTTCGGCCAGAATTTGTTCACGGGCCTCGCGCCCGATGATAGATTGAAAAGTTCGCACCATTGTTGGATAGGGGTGAGGTCCAAGCGCAGAGCCGAGCAGGTAATGAGTATCACGGACGTTGGTAACCCAATCGCGGATGGCTTCATTGATTGCGTCTTTGAGAGTTTGTGTGCCGCTGGTTACCGGGCGTACTTCCGCGCCGAGCAGCTTCATGCGAAAGACGTTCGGTTCCTGACGGGCGATATCGACCACGCCCATGTAAACAACACATTCCAATCCAAGCAAGGCTGCGGCAGTTGCGGATGCGACTCCATGCTGCCCTGCGCCTGTTTCGGCGACTACCCGATGTTTGCCCATGCGTTTGACCAGCAGAGCTTGCCCAAGCGCATTATTGATTTTGTGGGCGCCGGTGTGAGCCAGATCCTCTCGTTTGAGATAGATCTGTGCACCACCGAGCTGCTGTGAAAGGCGGCGCGCATGGGTTAATGGAGTTGGTCGCCCAACATAGGTGGCCATCAATTTATCGAATTCTTGATTGAAGGCTGGGTCAGCCAGGGCCGCAACGAAAGCGGCTTCCAATTCAATTAAAGCTGGCATGAGAGTTTCAGGGACAAATTGTCCGCCGTACTGTCCGAACTTGGTGGGTAATAGAGTCATATTTCGCGTAGTCACCAAATTGAGTAGGCTTGGGGCCGATTGAACTGGTGATCTCCTTTTCTTATTTTATTAAACACAGTCACACATTAATCCAACGTCAACAATTGTTGGCTCTCTGGGAATTGGCGTGATAAAAAACATTGGACGTGGACAAGCGCCTCGTGCCGAAACCGGGGCTATCGCGGAGAACGCGGATAAAACCGTATTTTTTTTAGGTCAATTCCGCGTTTTATTCACGTTAATTCTGACTGGCGTCTGGGCGGTCTGCAAGCGTGGCGTTGTCGGTATATTTTCTTACTGCCTGAACGAAGGCCTGGATCTTTTGCGAGTCTTTTTCACGCGGACTGGTTTCAACGCCGGAAGCGGTGTCCACTCCCCAGGGGTGTACTTTGTGGATGGCTTCGGCGACATTTGCTGGTGTCAGACCGCCTGCCAACAGAATGGGGTACTGTCGCGCCAACTGCGCGGCTGCCTGCCAATCAGCAGTCACACCGCTGCCACCATACAAACCATTGACAGCAGCGTCGACCAAGAATACAGGTGCTCTATCCTGCATGAACGATGCGTATTCACGGCAGACGGCCGGTTTTGGGATGTTGCGAAAAGCTTTAAATCCATGCTCTTGCAGATTCTTGAGCGTTTGTGGCATTTCATCGCCATGTAATTGTGCCAATTGCAAGCCACAGCGCTGCATGATTTCGTTTATATGGTCAAACGGCATATTTACAAACACACCCACCAGTATTGCTCGTGGAAATTCCTGAGCGATTTCAGAAGTGATCGCGGTGCAATCATCAGGTGAGATGGAACGAGGCGATGCCGCATAGAAATTAAAACCCAAAAGATCGGCTCCGGATTGCAGTGCTGCCCGAGCATCAACCAGACGCGTAATCCCGCAAATCTTGATGATGGTCATCTGGTTAATTCACGCACTTTTGCCGCAATGTCCGGCGCGGTTATCACTGCTTCACCGACCAGAATGGCATTCACATCCGCGCGCGCCAGTCGATCTACATCTTCCGAAGTAAAGATGCCTGATTCTGCTACCACGGTGATATTGGACGGGATTAGCGGGCGTAGCTGTTCCGTGGTGGAGAGTGATACTTCGAAGGTTGAGAGGTTGCGGTTGTTGATGCCGATCAAGTTGATATCTTTCAGTATTAGGGCGCGTTCAATTTCAGCCTGAGTATGGACCTCCACAAGTGCAGTCAGCCCAAGTGAAAGGGCGCAGGCGTGCAGATCTGCGAAATTGGCATCATCCGGCAGCGCAGCAGCGATGAGAAGGATGGCGTCGGCCCCATTAGCACGCGATTCAAGGAGTTGTTCTTCACAAATAATGAAATCCTTCCTTAGTAGTGGGAGGCTGGAGTGGTGCGTGAAGCGTAATTCGCGCAGTGTTTCCAGTTTTCCCAGAAAAAATTTTTCATCTGTAAGTACGCTAATGGCGGCAGCACCGTTGCGGGTATAAATATCGGCTACCTGGAATAAGTCGAGATGTGGGGCGAGAAATCCCCTGGATGGTGATGCACGTTTGAGTTCGGCGATCAGGGTGGGCGGGTTCCCAGCGCGGATAGAGACGAGCGCCTTTTGAAAATTGCGCGGAGCGGGACTGTGGTCGGCGGCTGTGCGCAAAGCGCGGGCATCAAGCGTTGCAACTTCGGTCCGTTTCTGTTCAAGAATCTTTGCGAGAATAGTGGTCATTATTCGATGGCGGGTGGCGAGAAGGATTGGCTGTATTCGATCAACGTTTTCATTTTGGCGAGAGCTGCGCCGCTGTCGATTGAGTGGTTAGCTTCAGCAAATGCGCTAATAAAATCACCACTTTCAGCGGCGAGCGTGGCGGCGGCGTTGAGCAGAACTGCGTCGCGGCGCGCGCCGACCAACTTACCATGAAAAAGATCGCGCATCATTTGGGCAGACTCGTCGGGGGTGCCGCCGCGCAGATCGGCAACGGCAGCAAGCTCGAGCCCATAGTCAGCCGGGTCGAGTTCATAGGTGCGGACATTGCCATCCTGGAGGTGACTGACACGGTTAATCCCGCAAGGGCTCAGTTCATCCGTGCCCCCCGCGCCATGGATCACGAGAGCAGCGCGGCTGCCCAGGCCAGCCAGGACATGTGCGAGCGGCTCGGTCAGGGAAGGGGAGTAAACCCCGGTAAGCTGGATTTCGGCACCGGCAGGGTTGGTAAGTGGCCCGAGTAGATTGAAAATAGTGCGCTGACCTATTTCTTTGCGAGGCCCAATGGCATGTTTCATGGCAGGGTGAAACTTTGGGGCGAACATAAAGCCTATCCCGATCTCGTCGATGGCCTTACCGACCTGTTGAGGGGAGATGTCCAGGTTTAATCCCAAGGCTGCCAACACATCGGCACTGCCACACTGTGAGGATGCGGCGCGGTTGCCGTGTTTGGCCACCCGCCGGTTGCACCCGGCGACAACAAAGGCGGCAGCCGTGGAAATGTTGAAGGTATGTGCGCCATCTCCCCCGGTGCCGACGATATCGTAAATGGGGCTGGTGCGGTTTGCGATGGGAACTTTTACCGCTACTGCACGCATTGCGCGTACCGAGCCTGTGATTTCTTCGATCGTTTCGCCTTTCATGCGCAGGGCTACCAGGTATGCGCCTACCTGGGCTTGAGTAGCCTGCCCGGTCATGATGATGTTCATGGCAGACTCAGCTTCACTGGCAGTCAAGTCGGTGCGATTGATGGCTTTGGCAATAAATGGTTTGAGCATAGGGCCTCGTTTATAAATCTAAAAAATTCTTTAAAAGCTGTTTGCCGTGTTCGGTCAGGATCGATTCCGGGTGAAATTGGACGCCGTAGGTTGGGTAATTTTTGTGCTTCAATCCCATGATTTCGCCTTCAGGAGTGGTAGCGGTTACTTCAAGTTCGGCTGGCACCGGAGAATAAACCATCAGTGAGTGGTAACGCATGGCTTCAAATGGGGATGGTATGTTTTTAAAAACGCCTTCCCCATTATGGAGGATGGAGGAGGTCTTGCCATGCATCAGGCGCGGGGCGCGGTCAACCACTCCGCCAAAAATGACGCTCAGGCATTGATGTCCAAGGCATACGCCCAGGACGGGGATGCGCCCAGTAAAATGCAGCATGGCCTGGGGGGAAATACCGCCATCTTTAAGCGGATCGCCAGGTCCGGGGGAGATAACCAGGTGATCCGGGTTGATTTCATCCAGTTCCGCCAGGGAAACCCTGTCGTTTCGGAATACCTTGATGTCTGCACCTAGCTCGCCAAAGTATTGGACAAGGTTATAGGTGAATGAGTCGTAATTATCGATAATTATCAGCATATAGAATCTTATCCATCGTACTCGCCGAAAAGATCGATTTCATCGGCAAACATTTCACTTGAGTATGAGAGGCCTGTCATTGCGCGAACGATTTCCATGGTTTCATGGGCTTCGAATTGCATACGACGGATACCCTGGGTGAGTACATCCTGGGCTATTTTGGGGTGGGCGTTATAATACACGCGGCGTTCGCGGAATGGGTCGAGAAAGATGTTGATGGCTTTGGTCAACCGTTTTTTGACTTCCACATCCCCGACCTTTCCGGCGCGATAACGTTCCTTAAGGTCATCGACCTCGGTCTTATCGGGATTAAAAGCATCATGGTATTCAAAAACCGGATTACCAATGACGGTGCCCGGGTCACTGGCTCGCAGCCGGGTTGGATCGGTGTACATACCCATGATCTTAGTCTCAACTGTTGCGGCATCATCTGATAAGTAGATGGCATTGCCAAGCGATTTGCTCATTTTGTGCTGCCCGTCGGTGCCGATCAGGGTTGGCACATCACCAATCAAGGCTTCGGGTTCTGGGAAGGTTTCGCCGTACAAATTGTTAAACCGGCGTGCCAATTCCCGGGCCAGTTCTACGTGGGCCTGATTATCCTTGCCGACTGGGACGACTCGCGCGCGTGGCAGCAGAATGTCGACGGCTTGTAAAACGGGGTAGCCGAGCAATCCGAAAGGCATAGAATCGAGGTGGGCATCGCGGGCCATGTCTTTTAGGGTAGGCAGGCGCTCCAACCTTGAGACGCTCACAAGCATCTCAAGAATCAAATTGAGTTGATAGGTTTCTTGTATGGCGGATTGGATGAAAATAGTGCTGACCTGTGGGTCAATGCCAACTGCCAGGTAGTCGAGCACAATTTCGCGGATATATAACGGAATGTCACGGATCGACTGCGCCTCGGGTCTGGTTGTCAGCGTGTGTAGATCAGCGATGATGAAAAAGGATTCGTAGCTGTGTTGAAGCTGAACGCGGTTTGCGAGCGAACCAACGTAATGACCCAGATGCAGGCGCCCGGTGGGGCGGTCGCCTGTCAATAAACGGGGTTTGGTGGAATTGGGGGCCATTTTTTTCTCCTGAATAGCCATCACGAATTTGTTTCTGCGATTTCAATTGCGCGCAGCATGGCGCTGGCTTTGTTAACCGTTTCCTGGTATTCGGCAGCAGGATCCGAATCTGCGACGATTCCCGCTCCGGCCTGAACACTGACTGAGCGTCCGCGACCTACCATAGTGCGAATGGCCAGGCAGGTATCCATGGCGCCATCAAAGCCGAAGTAACCGATCGTACCGGCATATGGGCCGCGCCCATCCGGTTCCAGTTCAGATATGATTTGCATGGCGCGAACTTTTGGGGCTCCTGAGACAGTTCCCGCAGGAAAGGCCGCCCTTACCAGGTCAAATGCCGTCAAGCCAGGTCGCAAAACGCCTTCAACGTGAGAGACGATATGCATGACATGCGAATACCGCTCGATGGTTGAAAACTCCGAGACTTTGATAGTGCCGTATTGGCACACCCGGCCCAAGTCGTTGCGTCCCAGGTCAACCAGCATGATATGTTCGGCTAATTCTTTGGGGTCTGAAAGTAATTCTTCTGCCAGGGCAGCGTCGGTGGTTGGATCAATCCCCCGGTGGCGAGTCCCGGCGATCGGGCGCAAGGCGGCGATGCCGTCCTCCAGGCGTACAAACATCTCTGGAGAGGCGCCAACAAGGTAGAATGGCTCGGCATCCACGATTCCGAAATCAAAAAAGAACATATAGGGCGAAGGATTGAGGCGGCGAACTGCGCGGTAGACTTCAAAGGCTTCGACTGATGTTTCGCGGGTGAAACGCTGCGAAAGTACTACCTGGAAAATGTCTCCCGCTGCGATATGCTGCCTGGCAGTGGTGACCATTTTCTCGAAAGCCGGCTGTGTCATATTTGAGCGGGTGACAGATGTGACAGGTTTCTTTCTGGTTACAGGGGCCAGCGGTTGGTGCATGCGGGCCGTAATCTGGTCGAGTTTCTGGTTGGCTGAGATTTCGTCGCCGTCCAGAACGTTGGTGATCAGGGAAACGCTGCGGCGGGCGTGATCAAACGCAATTACTGTATCCGCCAGCAAAAAATACCCGTCTGGCAAGTTAGAGGTGTGTGTATACGGGGCGAGGGTTGGTTCAAAATGACGGACGGTTTCATAGCCCAGGTAACCCACCAGTCCACCAATAAAGCGTGGTAACCCGGTTTGATGTGAAGATTCGAACCGGCTCATTTCATCTTGCAGGAAATGAGTCGGATCGGTGCCTGCTTCAAGCGCAACTGTGCGGGTATCTGCACCTTCGATTATTTCAATCTGGCTGCCACGCAGGATATATTGTGCTCGTGGTTGGATTCCAATAAAAGAGTAGCGCGCGATCCGTTCACCGCCTTCGACTGATTCGAGCAAAAAAGATGGGTTGTTGTCGCGCAGCTTGAGATAAACGCTGATGGGTGTTTCCAGGTCAGCTGGTATTTCACGAACGATGGTTTTGATAAGCTGGCGTGAGTTTGTACTAACTAAGGTTTGAAGTGACATGAGCAGATTTCCTATTCCATGTGATTCGCTATGTAAATCATCAAGGGAGATTGGCATGGATTGCCGTGGCAGTTTGTGAATTAAAAGAATCCCTCTGTCCATTGGGACGAGAAGGGACTCCCGCGGTGCCACCCAGTTTAGCCGCTTTTGATAATAAAAACCCCTGTTGTGATGCAACAGGGGTTAAAAGCCAGCTCACTTTGTTTAGCCAACTGGCTTTGCCGCAGTGCGGTCGGCCAAGTGACTCTGTCAGGTAACGGTTACAGTTTCCGGTTCAGGCTACTGGTAAGAGCATATCCGGTGGGATTACCCGGCATACTTTTCGCCTTCACAACTCGGAGGTCCATTCAGCTTGTGCGCTTTTGCCTGGCTCACACCTGCTTTGCCGGGCTCTCTGAAAACCGCTTCTAAACTTACTCGTCCTCGTCAACGTTTTTAGTATTTTCGATTGCGTTGATTATATACAGGTAGGCAAAAATGTCAAGGCAGGAAAAAAAAGGTTCTCTGGAAATTTCGGTGATAAAAACATTTGGACGCGGACGAGCTCAGAAAACGCGGATAATTAGGGGCTTTAAATCGTTATGAACCCCTTTTCTTGTGCCCATAATACGATTTTAGCATCACTGCCACGGAAATTCTTGAAGACTTTTTTATCGCTTCGATATTAGAATTTGGTAGCCCCACGGTTGCAGTATAGATTGGAAATTATTGTCAACTTCCACGGAAGTTTTGGAGACAAAATCGATATAGGTTCCATGACAGAGACTTTCATGAAAGTTCACATTTTGAGTTTCGGCAGAGAAATTAAAAACTGCAAAAACCTTATCGTGGTCATTTTGGCGAATAAAACTGAAAACCTGGGCGGTTTTATTATTGGGTACGTTGGTCATTCTTGCGCCCCACTCGCCATTCCACAATGCGGTGCATTCCTTTTTGAGAATAAAAAGATTTTTATAAAGATCAGCGATAGGGTGTTCTTTCCAATCGATTGAATCTTTTTCGAAAAACGGCAGTCGCGTGGGATTGCCAGCTTCCTGCCCATTATAAATTAACGGCATGCCTTCACTTATTACCGAAAGTGCGATAACGGTTTTGAGACCATCGCCGAACTGCTCAAACTCGGTGCCTTCCCAGGCGTTTTTGTCATGATTGCTAACAAAAAGCATGCGCATGCCATCGGCAGGGAAGGCCTTTTCATTCCAGGAATAGTATACATACAGGCTGTTTACGTGTGCCTGGCCCTGTGTGATTTTCCGGACAGCATCGTACCAACTCCAGGCATAGGTCATATCGAATGCTTCTGCATGCAGATCACGATTTTCCCATTCCGCCAGCATGAAGACTGGTTTTATGGCATCTAGTTCTTTGCGAACATTCTCCCAGAAATCGGTTGGGACGAAACCGGCAACATCGCAGCGGTAGCCATCGATATTGACCTCTTTCACCCAATATTTCATTGCTTCGGTCATATATTTGCGCAATTCGGCATTTTGATAGTTGAGATCGATGATGTCCTGCCAGTCCCACCAGGGAGTAGGGTGAAAATCACCTTTCCAGTCACGGGTGTACCAATCTGGATGCTCGTTGACCAGGTTGTTGTCCCAGGCGGTGTGATTGGCGACCCAATCAAGGATTACATACAGCCCAAGTCTATGGGCAGTTGCAACAAAATGCTTGAGATCTGAGAGATTTCCAAATTCTGGATTTACCCCGTAATAATTTTTGACAGAGTATGGACTGCCGAGGGTACCCTTGCGATATTTCTGACCAATTTCATGGATAGGCATCAGCCATAAAATATCCACCCCTAATTCCTTTAGCCGTGGTAAGTGTTTTTCTGCAGCGATAAATGTACCATCTTGTGTGAACTGGCGAGTGTTGATCTGGTAAATGGTTGCATTCTTGCTCCATTCAGGATGTTTAAGTTTAACGAATGGAGCAGGCTGGTATGGGTTGTGGTTGTTCATCATCATTATCTCTAACTTTCAAGTTGTAATGCGCAAGGGAGCATAACTTGTTATTGGCTATTCGAACCTATCCCGTGCTCCTTTCTCTATAAGTAAAGGGAGCAAAATATCCGCCAAAATTGAAGATCTTGGCTTCATTGTGAGATAATAAAACATCTACCCGATATAAAAGCCGCTCCAGGCGGGCAGGCTGAACTTTAACAGGCCATCGACTACTGTAAAGGGACGGCTGTCAGTTAAGCTTCGCAGGGTTTGGCCTTCGCGCCAAAGAGTCTGGACGGGAATATTTGCATCAACGATTGAATTGGATGCGTTTATAACTACCAGGGTTTTTTCTGCCCCGAGGGAACGGGCAAAAGCGTACAACCTGGTGGAATCGTCCAGTGTGATGCGAGTATATTCTCCACGTCGCAGCGAAATGCGACTTTTGCGGACTGATATCAAATTTTGGATCCAGGGTCTCAAGTCGCCCTTCCAATTGGCTTGATCCCATGGGAAGGCGCGGCGGTTATCCGGGTCTTTGCCGCCTTCCACGCCAACTTCATCGCCATAATAAATGGCGGGAGCGCCGGGGTATGCAAAGATGAATTGGTAAGCGAGCTTGACCTTGTCCAGATTACCGCCAAACATGGTAATCACGCGTTCGGTATCATGCGAACTGAGCGGAACATACATGGAGTCAATATTTTCGCGCGGGTAAACATTAAAAATTCCCTCGACTTTATTGGCAAGCTCGCTGATGTTTTCCCGATAATTAAAACACGCGATCAGGGCGTCCTTGATGGGATAATGCATGAGACCATCAAAATGGCTGTCATTGGCCCAACGCGAGTCGACAGTCCATATCTCTCCAATGAGGCAGGCATCCCGATTGGCGGATTTAACCACATGGCGGAATTCAGCCCAGAAGGTATCATCATTGATCTCATTGGGGACATCCAATCTCCAACCGTCAATACCGCGTTCTATCCAGTAGCGAGCCACACTAAATATATAATTGCGGACTTCAGGGTTATTGGTGTTGAATTTGGGAAGTGATTTGTACTTCCACCAGGCTTCATAATTAACCGCATCACCGTGCCCATAAGCATCAAGCGGAAAACGATTGACATGGAACCAATTTTTATAAGGGGAATGTTCACCGTTCTCAAGCAAATCATTAAAAGCAAAGAATCCACGTGAACAATGGTTGAATACTCCATCCAGGACGACGCGGATATTGTTGCGATGAGCCAGATCAAGTAAGGCATGAAAATCTAACATGCTCCCCAGCTTGGGGTCAATCTTATAATAATCAGTCGTATTATAACGATGGTTGGATGGGGACAAGAAGATGGGAGTCAGGTAGATAGCGTTAATACCCAGATCGAGCAGGTAATTAAAGCGCTTAATGATCCCACGCAAGTCACCACCCTGGAAGTTCCAAATGGTGGGAGGGCTGCCCCATTTTTCCATATTGATGGGGTCATTGGCCTGATCGCCATTTGAAAAGCGGTCAGGAAAGATTTGATAAAAAATAGCATCTTGAAGCCAGTACGGTGTGGTCATGGCAGCTCGATATTCTTCGGATTTTTACGAAACTTAATTTTACAACAAAATTCCGCTTCCAACATGGAAAGCGGAATCTTATTTTGAAATTGGATAGCTATGGGTTTATTTCAAAACAAAGATGGTTGTGCTTTGAGCTGGCAATTGTGCAAGAGGTTGATAAGCGCTGAATTTGCCACTTTTGAAAATCAGTGGGTCGGCAATTCCATTTCCAAAAATTGTTTTTGGTTGATAAGTGCCGTCTGGAATTGAACTGGTCGATAAACTTAGTTTGTAGTCCGTAATAATCTCTTTGCTTAAGTTGATGATTACAAGAATGACCTGGTCCCCTTCCATTCGCAGCGCGGCAAAGACTGCGGGGCTGCCGGAATCGAGCAGAGCCAGCGATCCAGTTTGTAAAGCGGCGTGTGTTTTGCGTATAGCTATCAAGGAGCGGTAGTGGTTGAGAAGCGAGGTGGGATCACTTTCTTCGATGGTAACATTTGACATATCCGTGCTGGTGTTGGGTGAGCGCCAGGGTTTGCCGGTGGTAAAACCTGCGGATGCGACATCCGCTGCCCACTGCATTGGCAATCGGATGTTTTCGTCTGGTTTTTGGCCCTTCATACCGATTTCTTCACCATAGTAGATAAATGGAGTGCCGGGTGATGTGAGCAGTAGTGAGGCGGCGAGTTTTGCCTTGTTGACATCACCATCAAAAACACTCATTACTCGGTTTTGGTCGTGGTTGGTCAGGAAAGTGGCGTAATTGCCATCCGGTTTGTCCTTGAGGGTGAACTTGAACGAACTGGTTACGCTGGAATTGGAACCACCCCCTACGCTATTTACTACCGCACTGGCAAGTTCGAAATTGAAGATTTGATCCATTTGCCCTGAATACGTTTTTGCGATAAAGCCACCGGCCCCAGTCACTTCACCGACAACATAAGCCCCCGGTTTTTCGGTTTTATAAAAAGTGGTAAAGTCCTTGAGCCAGGTATGTGTGGAGGCTGTATTGGCCTGTTTTGGGCCTTCTTCGACCAGATGTGCGGCTGCATCGAGGCGAAAGCCATCCACGCCAATGTCGTTCAACCAGTAAGCGGTCATTTTTTCCATTTGGGCGGTGACTTCCGGGTTAAGATAATTCAAATCAGGCATATTTCCGGTAAAGATGCCATAGTAGTAATGGCCTAATTGAGATGGATGCCAAACTTTTTCCTTCCAGGGCCCGAGATAGTTCGGATTATCGTTGCTCCAGATATACCAGGAGTGATAGGGTGAATTAGTATCCTGGGCTGCGTTAAACCAGGGGTGCAGGTTGGAAGTATGGTTGAGCACCATGTCAATGATAACGCGGATTCCGTGTTGGTGAGCCGAGTTGAGCAGATTTTTAAAGTCATTCATTGAGCCGTACTGTGGGTTGACGGCATAATAATTGAGTACATCGTAGCCGTGGTATGAAGGAGATGGCTGAATAGGCATCAGCCAGATGGCAGTAATCCCAAGTGATTGAAGGTAATCCAGTTCCTGGGTAATGCCGTTAAAATCCCCGATGCCGTCACCGTTCGAGTCTTTGAATGAACGAACGAAGATTTCATAGAAGACTGCATCGCGCCACCAGATGCGGGCAGCTGGAAGCGGCGTGGCAGTGGCAGGAGTAATCGTAACAGTCGCAGGAGGCGCCTGGGTCGGGGATGGTGGAGCGCTCGGGTTTGGGGCGCAGGAAACGAGCAAAAGAAAGAGTAAGCAAATTGAAAAGATTCGTTTCATGATTTTCCAAAAAAGAGGGGCGGCCTTCTGGCTGCCCCTCTTTTATTTTTTCAACGGTACTTGCGTTTAGCCCTTGACAGCGCCAGCGGTAAGGCCGCCCGTGATGTACTTTTGGAGGGCAATGTAGATTACTGCCACCGGAAGCGCGACAATGACAGCCATGGCCGCGAAGCGATTCCATGGAACGCTGCTGGCGTATTGCCCGGTCATATTGTAAAGTGTCATGGCTAGCGTGTAGTCACCTGGTTTGCTCAGGAAGAGCCAGGGCAGGGCAAATTCCTGCCAGTGTCCCATGAAGCCCAGGAAGAAGGTAACTGCCAGCTGCGGAACTGCGAGTGGCAACACGATCAGGAAGAAAACCTGGTTGGCATCTGCACCGTCAATTTTGGCGGCTTCTTCAAGTTCTTTTGGTATGGTATCCAGGTAGCCTTTCAGGTTCCAGACCGCAAAGGGGAGGGCTCCAGCTACCATGGCGATGCCAACGCCCAGGAGTGAATCTCGCAGGTTGAAAAGCACCTTGCCGGTGACGCCAACCGCGCAGGTGGTGATTGGGATAAAGGCCATAATGCCTTTGCCGCAATCTGCTATGCGGAAGCTGTTCATTAATAGGTAAAGCGGGGTTGCCAGCCCGACGGCAGGCATCAAAAGCGGGATGAAAACAAGCACCATCATTACCTGACGCATTTTGAACTGGAAACGAGAAAATGCGTAGGCTGCAGAAACGGCTACCAGCAAGGCGACAGCTCCAACTCCAAACGATAAAAAGAAGCTGTTTCGCAGCAATTCCAAAAAGGATACCGGATTTGCCGTGGGGCGACTGAGGACTTGTTGGAAGGCTACTGGTGAAAATTCCTGTGGTATTAACTGTAAAGTAGAGGGAGGTGTTGTTTTGGAACTAAG
>CAIMZS010000246.1 GCA_903846015.1 uncultured Anaerolineae bacterium
AGGCCGCCCTGGTCGCGTACTGGGCCAACAATATCCTTGGTGAATTCTTGGGCAGCAAAGATGAAGTGAATACCGAACTTGCGTCCGCGCCAGCCCAGGGTGGCCAAGGCCTGGCCCATCGCGCCCTTTGCGCCGCCAAGCACCGTGATGACGGTGCTTGCTTCATCCAGGACAACCAGCATGCGGGGCAGCGGTTCTTTTCCCTGCTTGACTGTGAGCGCGTTGTACTCGCTCAGTTTCTGTGGGCGCTCCGACAGGCTCTTGAATAATTCCGCGCGGCGATCACATTCGGCCAGGGCATGTTCGATCAGGCCTAGGGCAGCTTGTGGACTGGTCGCAATGGGCGCGGCCAGGTTGGGGTGGTTTTCGAGCATCCCGAAAGTAGTCTGATCAATATCAGAGAGCAGCAACTGCATATCATCCCGGATTGCTTGCGTAACCAGCGACTGCAGGAAGATCGACTTGCCCGAGCCTGTGTTGCCAAGCACTGCCATGTGCAAGAAGGATTCCCAACCCACCAGCACCGGCTGACCAGTGAAGCGCACCCCGACAGCCAGCCTTTCGCGCGGAGCATCCACGGGCAAATTCACTTTGCACGGCAGCTTTGGCAGGGGTGAGAGTAGTACTACAAGGCGGATGCCGCAATGGTTCGAGAGGCGGACCGACATACCACCCAGATCAGTGCTCAACTGATGCAGCAAATCCGGGTTGGTGTAGGGGCTGTGGTCTCCAAGTTTGGCTGTATCGAGTACCGCGATCAACATGGTCACTCCAGCAACATGCGTGACAAAGAAATCGCTGAAAGCAGGTGTCAGTTTGCGGCGAACAAGCGCATTGATCAACTGGCGAGCAACAGTTTCTGCCAGGCGTATTTCGCGGCGTGAGATCGTGCTATCGGTCATGCTGTTTCTCCTGGTTCCGTACTGGTAAGGTCGGTCTCGATGGCGTCGCGTACGATGCCGGGAATGACATCTCCCAACAGCGGGCGAGCCTGTTCTGGCTGAAGTATCCGAATTTGGACAGGTGGTGGCAGAATGTTCTGTGCTGCCATCTTTTGGGCAATGGCTCTGCGCTGTGGAGCCGTCTGTCCCTGTCCTCCGCGCGTGGCCAGGTCAATCATCTGATCTCTGGCGGTGACTGGCATCTGTAATTCGGGCGGGGTGAGCGCAGGGATGGATGGTTTCTTCCCGGAGAAATCCGCCAGTGGGTAGGGGTTGCGATCTGCGTCATAGACCTTGCCTTCGATGACCAACAGCGGCGCATCACCGCGCGCGTCACGCTGAACGGGGCGCACTTTGCTCCAACGGTAGGCCATAAACAGTGCAAAGATGAAGGCCGAGATTAGCGCGCCCCAGGGCGTCACAGCCTGCACCTGGTTCATCATGCGTTCCCGTTCAATTGCCAGCTCCACGCTGACCGCCTGGCCGTGCAGGGCAGTCGCCTGAGCGCTGGCTGCCGCGGCGTCCACTGTGGCGGTGATATCCGCTGTGCGCTGGGTGGCCACCGCATCCCGTGTTTGCTGGGTAGCCGTGCCGGAGCCAGCGGTGGCAGTTTGCTCGACCGAAGCGGTGGCGGTCCAACCAACCATCGTCCAGGCACGCTCTGTAGCCGTTCCGGCAGCTTCGCGGGTGGGTGCATAAGCCTCGGCTGTCAGGTTGGCGGCCAACACCTGGGATGCAGCGATGGTGGATTGCGCCTGGATGTTGCCCAGCGCCAACTGGTAGGCATCTGGCGTGGCAATCGGGCCGCAGGCGGAAAGCAAAGCCAGGGGGAGCAGGAACAAAATTCGGCGCAGCATGTTACATATCCCAGGTATTATCAGGAAATGAAGGCGTATCGTTCAAAGTGTCGTTCAGAATGGCCGGTTCGTTCATCCAGAATTGCTCAACGTCCTGGTGCTGTTGATGTTGGGACATTTCATAGAACAACTGGGTCATCAGGGCCTCAACAAGAGCGTTGGTTCGAGGCTGCGATTTGTTAAGCGAAT
>CAIMZS010000247.1 GCA_903846015.1 uncultured Anaerolineae bacterium
CACCCAGTGATAACGCTATCACTGGGATATTTTTGTTTGTCCAGCGCAAAATCAGTGGTACGGTGTTGGATAAACGTGTCAATTTCTCGAAAGGAGCCTTTATCTAAAAGGAGGTCAATTCGTTCACGTGCGGTTAGTTTTCCGCGTTGATGTTGTGCATCAATACGTTCTTTACCGCCACCTAGAAACGCTTTTTTTCTTCTTTCGCGCAATAGTTCGAGTTTCTTGTTCTCGCTCATGCTTACTCCTTATCGAAAAAGGCCTTTGAGTTTGGTAAGACCAGGGTTACACTAAAAATGGCCAATAAAACAATGGATGTGATCAGGCTAAACAGCGCATTTGGCGCTGGGGATGGCTGCATGACGATGCGATCAAACCAATACCAGGTCACATACAGCCCTGCGGTACCCAATCCGTATCGAATGCCATGGCGATGCCCCTTCCACAATACGTTAAAGAGCCAAAAGCCCGTCAGTACCCAAAATAATCCAATTATTACAATATAAACTGGACTTGCCCCAAATTCTATCAGAATCCACCAGTTTGCAATCACGCTGTAAACGCGAATTGCATTCCATGATGTGATAAATAACACGAATACCGCTAAAATGGTTACGTTGGTTGGATGATTAGAGTTTTTTGTCATTATTGTTTTTTTGATATGGGTCAGAATTCGGTGAAGCGAACTGTTAAACTTGAATATCATAAGGGGATTTATTCTGATTATTTGGATAAATAAAATTAGGAATGAGAAGGATAGAGAACGACCTATTTTGCTGGAAATTGTGCTGCTGTGAAATGGCTGTCGAGAAATGAACGCTCATCCCGGCAGGATGAGCGTTCATTTCTATGCGATCATGATAAAAATCTAAATATCAAGCGTAATCTTCCCAAGTTGGGCTCCGCTTTCAAGCCTTTCTTGCGCAGCGCGCGCATCTTTGAGTGCAAACGTCTGGTCCAGGGCCACTTGAAGTTTCCCGTTGGTTACCAGGGTCATAACGCTGGCAAAATCTTGCAATGTGCCCATCGTTGATCCGATAATACTGATATGTTTGCTGAAAACATAACGGTTGTCGATCTCAAATTTTGGACCACCAGTATTACCAACAGTCAGTATTCTACCGCCTTTGCTCGCTGAGCGAAATGAAAGCGGGAATGTCGTCCCAACGTTATCAACAATAACGTCTGCGCCGTGTTTGTTGGTGGCAGTTTGAACTGCTCTGTACCATTCTGGTTCCACGGTGCGGTCGATCAGGATGTCAGCACCAAGTTGTTGTGCCAGAGTTAGCTTATCTTTTCCAGCGCCGACCACGATAACCCGTGCGCCAATTAGTTTAGCGATAACGATACTGGCGGTATTTACCCCGCCAGCTGCCCCAATAATTAGAACAGTTTCGCCGGGTTTCAGGTTGCCGCGCACGATTAAGGAGTGCCAGGCCGTATGGTAGGTCAGTCCAGCAGCAGCGGCTGTGTGGAAATCGAACCCGTCTGGCAGTTTAAACAACTGGCGCGCTGGCAGTGCGATGTATTCGCAGTAGGTTCCACGTGCGTTTTCACCGAGAAGTTTCCATGACTGGCACAGATTATCCTTTCCTGCCAGACAGAATTCACATTTGCCGCAGCCGATATTGGCATTGATAACCACTCTGTCACCAGGTAGCCATTCATTGACATCTGCTCCGACAGTTGCCACCTCGCCAGCGCCATCCGCTCCGGGGATGTGAGGGTATTCGAGCTTGATCCCTGGCCAGCCATTGCGTACCCATAAATCCAGTCTGTTCAGTGCCGCAGTGCGTACTCGAACAAGAACTTCTCCAGCGAGAGGTTCGGGGGTGGGAAGATCTCCAAATTCGAGTACATCGCTGCCACCATGTTTTTGGAAAAAGATCGTTTTCATGTTTTTATTTAAACCCAATTGTGCGTACGTGGATTTGAGAGTTTTCGCCAGAAGTGTTATCTTTTATTGAGACAAGAATACGTTCTGATATGGCCGGTCCCTTGTCAAAGGTTATGGCTATGGCCGGATCGGGTGGCAGACCCTTATAAGTCTGGGTATAGACAGTTGGGGTAGCATTACCAGGAGCATACAGCGATATTTCCACGGTAAAATCAGGCAATGACCCAACCTGAATGTTTACACTATGGGTGTCGATGGGTGTGGTTGGAAATATATCAAAAATAAAGGGATTGGCCAACATCACCCTGGCAAGTGTATCCGGATTGTTATCAAAAACATCATTGAGTTGTCCGCTGCCAAATGGAGAGTGAATGATTCGCACATTTTGTCCCAAATAGGTGATAGTGTCCTCCACTGGCTGGCGCTGCAATTGTTGTTGGGCAAAAATGATTTGATCAATATTATCTGCGACACTCAGGTTGATCACATAAAAACCGGGTGTTCCATCTGGGAAGGGTAGAATTTGATCTACTTTAATATCTTTAAATTCATTATTATTAAGTAATTTGTTATATTCATCAGACGTAGAGATAAATGTCAAATCAGCGGGATGATTTTTAAGGGTGTCGATGAAATCAATGGGTTGTCCCATGTTGATACGTGACTGGTTCTCAGGTGGAATGAAGAAGGC
>CAIMZS010000248.1 GCA_903846015.1 uncultured Anaerolineae bacterium
AGGTCAATCAGCCAGCCGGCCGTGCTAGAAATCGTTTGCATGGGTGAGCGTATCAACCTGCTGGCGCAGTACGGCAAGTTCCCTGGCCTGTTCCAGCAAAATAGCCAGCAGCGCGGCCTCAAAGGGCAGCAGCGCTTCAGTTTGACTGATGGCGGCGCTGTGCCGGCGCGCCGCGGCGAACATGCCATCCAGGATGTATTGGTCGTTTTTGCGCAATGTGCGGCGGAAGCGCCCCAGGGCGGCCTCGGTATCGCTGAGCTGTTGGGTGATGGTGGGGAGTGTGCGGCCCATAGGGATCAGATCGCAAACAACGCTGGTTGGATGGCGATTTGATCTGGTTTTTCTTGCAGCATGACGCGCTCGGCCCTGGCGCACACCTGCTCGATCATGAAGGCGCGTTGTTCAGTCACTGGCGGCGCGAGCGTCACGATTACAGGCGCGAACTGGCTCAGGCGTTCCACCTGGCGCAGACAGGCTTCCAACAAACGGCGGACTTCGCGCTCGTTGACGTGATCATCATAGAATCCGCCCAGCAAGTCCAGGATGATACATGGCTGCCGGAGAGCAGGTGTATTTTCCAGTAAGGCCAGCAACTGGTAACAGGTGAAGGCTCTGCTGATGAACATGTGCCTCGCAGCGGCCTCCACCTGTGTGGTCTGCCGCCTGAGGTATTGCGCCACCCGGTAGGCTTGAAAGCGATTGCCGCCGTCCAGTACGGTCAGCGGGCCGCGCAGGGCCAGATCAGCTATCAGTAGGGCGGCAGCGTCGCGGGCGGCATGTGGGGCGCGGATGACGAATAACGCGCCAGGGTGTAAAGCAGTCAGAATATCCATGCCCACAGTGTAGCGGATGCCCATCAAGAAAACATCCCCTTATGGGGGGATGTGATGGGGGGAAAAAGGGGGTAACCTTTTGGGGGGAACCATAGGCGGGGTCAGGTGCATGTGCAGCCCTGTATGTTTGGGAGTCGCATGCTGCCCAATTCAATCGTGGCCGTGCTAGAACCGGCACTATCGGCCGTGCTAGAACCGGCACTATCGCAGATTAGAGCAAGCGCGAGTGTCGCTGGAACCGGGACTGCCGTTGGGCGAATCAAAATGCGCGATTATTTGTAAAGCCCTTTTTTTCTTGATGTGAGCCGTGCCAAATTATTCAAAACGTTTTTCAGTACAGTCCCAACCGCTGAAATCCCACTCCGAGAGCAGTACGCGCAGGTCAGCCTTGTTGCTGACCTGGAACTTGCTGTGCACACTGCGTGTGTGCGTGCGCACTGTCTCCACCGACAGGTTCAGGCGCGCGGCCATCTGTGGGTTGGTGAACCCCAGGCAGGTCAACGCTGCCACCTGCTGTTCACGCGGGGAAAGCGCCAGCCAGCGATTCCACAACTCGCCGCGTATAGGGCGCTGCTGCTGCCCGGCAAGCGAATTCAAGGCCGTGCGCAGCGAATCGTCAAGGACAATTTTCTGCGCTTTCGGCGCGCGGCGCAGGCCCAGGCGTTGAAGCAGGTAATCGAGCAGATACATAACCACAAGAATAACAGAACATATATTCTAGTTTCATTGCAGATACCGTGCAAAAAACGCACAGCGCTTCAGGATATTCGCAGTATTGAGTCTTCGTTTTTCGGAGATATCAAATAGCCGTGGTGAAAACCCAGGCGCGGGTCATCCATCGCCCCCATTGATGGAACGTATTCGTGCAATTCAGGCATTTTAACGCGCAGTTTCACAGTGGCATCCGGATAATTGTACATTGTGATGTGATTCAGACCGCGGTTGGCAGTAAAAAGCAGGGATTGGTCACGTGAAAGTTGGCAGCCGTAGACTGAATCCAGCAGTGAGAAGCGACTGGCGCGCAGTGCGCCGAAGAAGTGGCGGGTACTGGTGAACAAACTGCCGCGCGCAAAGGAATCATAGACCTGTGTGGCGATTTCACGCGGGTGTTCCAGGGTGGTGCGCAGATCGGGGCGTTCATCGATCACGCGGAAATTGGCAAAGTTCTTCAGATCAATGCAAATGATCGATTGGCTGGCGCCGTTGCAAAAGATCAGTTCGCTGTCAGAGATGGTCACATCCGAATTAATGTGCGCGGGGGTTTCGCGGCTGGTGGCCCAATGGCGCAGCACCTGTTTGTTCTCAGCGTCAATCTCAAAGGCGTATTCTTTCAAGAATGCGATCGCCCATTCGTGGTAGTCGATATTCTCTTGCGGCATGACGCGGAACGAGACCGCATAGAAACGGTCCTCCGTTGGATGCGTCGTCAGGTGCCAGCAAGTGGTGGGCAGCTCCATGCGGGTGGCTTCGCCGGTTGCCATATCCCAAATACCGACTTCCTTGGCTTCTCCGTCGCGCCCAAAGTGTGGGTTATCCATCGAGCCGTAGCAGATATACTTGCGGCTCCTGGTCAGTTTCATGGCGTGCGGTAGCTTTACCTTGTGCGGCCCCAGGCGTTCGCCTTTGCCCAGGTTGTTGACGCTGAATTTGTAAAAATAATCGCCAATGGCGGTGAGAAATTCTTCATTGTTTAGCCAGATCAGGTGGGTGCTGCCGCGGATCGAGGTATCGTTGACTTCGAAGCGCAGCGTGGAAATGCGGTCCAGCTCTTCCAGGTTGTGCGTATCGTACAGCAGCAGATGCTGCCCGGCGTTACCGAGGAAGCCATAGGTGCCAGCCGGGTTTACATTAACGGCGTGTCCACCCGCCATGCCCTGATAATACTTGATCTTGTAGGCGTAAGAATTGTCAACAGGGTTGTATAGAAACAGGCACACACCGGCCATGCCTTCCAGGCCGTTGATTCCATTTCCATCCAGGGCAATGTGAAACGAATAGGGATATTCTTGCATTTCATGCCAACTTTTCCGGCCCCGTGCGCTGCTCAACATGCCGGGGTCTCATTTATGAAGAGTATTGCTTGATCAAACGTGCCAATGTGTGCCTTAAACAAGCAGTTGATGGTGTTTTTATTTTCAGAATTGCCGATTGTATTGAAGTGAGTATATGTGTATAATTATATCATTATTGTCGTATTTAGACCTGTCGGGGTAGCGCCCGAGGGGTTCCCGTGAATGCAAGAATGCGTCCGTGCGATTTGCCAGGCAAACCGCGCGGGAAAGGATGGTAGAACACATGGCCGATTTGGATATCCATTATGATCCTCTGACGATTAACAACAACCCCGCGACGGTGACCATTCAAGGTTTGGACAACGTCAAAGATACCATTACGCTGGCGACACCCCAACCTTTGAAATCTGAAACCAAATCGGATATCAACTTTCCGTCCCCCATCGTCACTCATACCACGGCAGAATTGGCCATTACCCAGCCGATTCGCACCGAATCCAAAGCCGAACTGGATATCAAGCCGGTGGAGTTTGACCAGTGTTTGACTATTCGGATCGCGCCGCTGCCACCAACCTGCGTCCGTCTGCCTTATCAGCAGCACTTCGGGGTGACTTTGTTTGGCGTGGAGCTGCTCGGTTTCAACCTGGAAGGCGAGTCACATGTGGTCGTCAGCGATCTGCCGCGCTCGCCCCAGGTGGATTGGGGCGGCGAACAGTCTGCCCGGCACAGCGCAGCCCCGCAAGCGCCCTCCATTCGGAACGTGGATGGCGGTCTGCGCATCCGTCTTGGTAAATAGGAGCTTGTGATGAATACATCCGGCGGATCTCTCGAAGCTAGTATGCCTGGGTACGATATTCTTGATCTATCCGCGGATGCGCCCATCATCCTGGTCGGCGAAGGGAAATCTCTACGGGGTGAATTGCGTTTGCGCAACCCGGGGCCAGATAGAATACAACTGAGTGCCGCCAACCTGCATTTGCAGGTTTCGCACTCGTCTCAGCCCATTCCCTATGCCCAGGTTTCGCTGCCCGCCGGGCTGCCTCCCGGCCAGAGCCAGCGGGTGAAAATGTCGCTGGACTTTGACCCACTGACGCCGCCAGGCGAATATAAGGGCGAGCTGGATATGGCGGGTCATACCCGGGCAGTGATTGTTTATGTCGCCGAGTTGATTCGCCTGGCTATCTCGCCACAGGTGCTGGTGATTGACCAGCCCGCCGGATCGATAGTGTCCAAAAATATCATCCTGACCAATGAGGGCAACGTCCCGCTCACATTTGTTCCGATCGGGAAGGTGGCGCTTGGCGAGGAGTTGATGCTGCGCCGCAGCCTGAGCGTCACGGTTGCAGCCGCAGGTGAAAAAGAAGCCAATCCGCTTGGCAAGATCTTTGCCGATCTTGTCCATCAGGAATCCAAAGCGGTGCTGGGCGAAGCTGGTACTCTTATGGTGGTCAATGCCAGCCTGGTGCTGCAGCCGGGTGAATCACGCCAGTTGGGCCTTGAAATTCATCTGCCGGATAACCTTTCCATGAATTCCCGTTATATTGGCAGGGTTCCGCTGTATACCAGTGACCTTGAATTTGTTGTAGTGCCGCATTCAGTCCGGCCCGCTAAATCGCCGAAGCCAGAAAAAGAGTCTTCGGATTAATCATGATTATTTGGATAGCCCCGCAAGCCACGAGGCACCACGGAAATTGCCGTGGCCGTGCTAGAACCAGCACTATCGGCCGTGCTGGAACCGGCACTATCGCAAGAATGGTAAGCAATAGTAACTTTTGCGCAGTGATCTGTGAGCAGTTTTCAATTCAGGAGCAGCCATGCAAGAACAACGTAATTCGATGCCAGCTTGGAACGATTATTTCACCCAACAGCGCTGTGATACTTGTGGACGGACACTTGCGCCAGCGGGTATTGGTTTAGGACAGAGCGCTTCCAACCAGACCACCACCCAATATATGGATAGTTGGACGCGCGCCTGGGGTGGCATGTACGATGCCTGGACACAGGCAGTCACTTCCAGTTGGGCGCCATTTTATGCGCCGCAGCAGCAGTCCATGAACCCTGTGGGTAAAACCCACGCTAAGCGCCACGAGGAACACTGTGAAGAATGTGGACGCTCAGAAGGCGCATGTGGGCATGACTGTGAGTGTAAATGCTGCGTTGGCGATGCGGATTTACTGGTGCATGCCCGGGTGGGCGAGCGCCGGGTGGTGCCGCTGGTGATCGAAAACGATTCGCACCGAGAAAAACAGATCGAATTGGAGCTGAGTGATTGGACACGCAGCGCCCACAACGGGGCAACCGATATTCAGATCACCGGAAAACTGCTTGATCCGATCGCCTTCACCCTGGCTGGCTGTTCTGAGCAGAAAGTGACCCTGATGGTGCAAATCCTTGGACAGGCTGTCGGTACAGAAGATGCTGCCAACCGGGGTATTGGAGATGTGGATGGCTGCCAGGTCTATTACGCTGATTTGCGCGTAAAAGGCTGTGATATTCGCCCGGTGCGCATCGCCCTGGCGCTGCTCTCGCGTGATTGCTCGCCCCTGACCATCGAATGCCGCTGTGACTGCTGCTAACCTATGAGCGATAAAAACGATACTTCCGGGAAAGATTTTAACCGCCAGGCTCAGGATTTTGTCACCCGTTCGATTGCGGAGCAGGTGAAAGCGGCCCAGCGCGCCTACGATCTGGCGGCGCGTTTTAGCCGTGGAGAAATTTCTAGCCAGGCCATGATCGATGAATATGTCCGTTTTACCAGTCAGGAAACCAGCCGGTATACCAGCGACCTGGCCATGCTGGGTTTAAATTATTACAAGGATTGGCTTGCGCTGAATCTGCGCTACAGCAACAGCTTTTTCGAGGCGGTGGGTGCCAAACGCGAAACCAGCGTATCTGAAGCCAGTGAGCCGGCCCGGCGGGTTGAGATCGAACTGCATGCCCCCATCGGCCAGGCTGCGCTGCGCTCGTTTGTGTTGGAAAATAAGCGCGGCGGCACAGCCGATATCTCATTTGTTGTTTCCGAGTTCACAAGCCTGGCCGGGACAATCCGGCTGCCGCTTGAGATAAAACCCGAAAGATTTAGCCTTGCTCCCGGCGAAGAATGCACCGTTTCGCTGCGTCTTCCACTGCCTGCCGGATCGGTTGTTAGTGGGCAGCGTTATCGCGCTACCGTCACAGTACATGGTTACCATGACCTGGAATTGGGATTGACTGTGTGGGCTGATGCGCCTGCTTCAGATATGGAGAAGAATTCAGCCATACCTGAAGCGGTCAAACCAGCCGGGAAAAAGAAAGTTACATCTCGCAAGGCAGGTAGTGAGGAAAAAGCTGAATGACGCCTGCCAGAACCGGCCTTCGGGTTCCTTCGCAGAAAAAAATCCAGGCGGTGATAGTCTCCAATCCGGTCGCAGACCGTTTCGGCTTGCTGGAAGCCGCTCTGACGCAGAGCGGTTTTTGGGCTGATCTGGCGAGGGCCAGGCGCAAGGCGAAACGGCGCCCGGATGAATTTCAAATTCTGATCAAGCCGGATATGGGCTTTTTTAAAAAGGGTTCCGCCACCGGTACAGATCCAATCTTGGTGGAGTACCTTGTTGATTTGCTGTACGGGCGCGGCTATACCAGCGTTGTGATCGGTGAAGGTCGCGACAGCTTTGACCTGTGGCTGGAAAACCGCGATGTCCTTGTGCTGGCTGACCTGGTGGGATATCGCTTCACCACCGAATCAGGCAATTTCTATGATGTAGTCGACCTGGGCGAGGACCTGGTGGAAGTTCCTTTCCCCGCTGGGAGTGTTTTGCATGGCAGCAGCCTGGCGCGCGCCTGGGTGGATGCCAATTATCGCATTTGTTTCGCCAAGAACAAGACCGACGAAGAAAATTTTTATGCGCTTTGCCTGCATACCATCGCTGGAGCGCTGCCACTGCGTGATAAAGACTATCATTATCACAACCGATTGGCAATACAGGATGTGATCGGAGACCTGCTCTTGCAAACGCCAGTGCACTTTGCGCTGATCGATGCCTTTACAAGCAGCCACGGCAGCGCCGGTTCACGCCTGGAACGGGCCGTGGACACCCACACAATCATTGCCAGCAGCGATCCGCTTCTGGCGGATTGGGCCGGGGCAACCAAGATGGGGTTGGATCCATTTTCATCATCCCTGAATGCAGCCGTTTTGCGTCGCGTAGGTCTTCCGCTCAATCATCAAATCAAAGGCGATCTGGCTCCGTATACCGGCTGGATCAACGTTCATCCGCTCATGGTCAAATCAGTGCAGAGCCGCAATGAATGGATGGAGATCAACCGTTTGACAAAACCCTGGTTGCAGCGTGTGGACCAGGAGCTGTTTCCCTTTAAGGAATTGATCGATGGACAGATCAACACCATCGCAATGCGCTACCTGGGCGATATCGATGACAATGCGTTGGCATGGTGGGGCACTGCCGGGTTGAATACCTGGATCGGCGCGGCCCACGATGGTTTGCAAGCCTACCAGACTCTGTATGACAAGGGAAATTTGCGTTGGAAAGAAGCCTTGCTCAACCTGGATCTGGATTCTTACAGCCTGGCCGATTACGAAGCGATCGCTGGATATCTTGAACCGTTGGCCGAACTAATCCTTCAGACTCCTGCTGACCCAAACGGCATGCGCTGGCGCTACCTGGACGGGTCGGTGCTGTTTGAATTCGTGCGTGAACTGGCAATCCCCTATGATGATTTCATTGCGCGCGTAGATATCAGTACAGCCATCCAATTGATGAACGATTATATCGGTGGGCGGGCAGTCCCTGTGGCTCGGGATCAATCTGGGCGCGTAACCCACCAGGCCGAACGTAATTTTTATCTGCCGCAGCCCAATTACGTTGTGCTTTACAACGGCAAAGTCATCGATGTGACCAAGATCGAACATATCCGCTATTCTGAACATGAACAGCAAATTTTTTGGAAAACGGTCAAGAGTGAGAATGCTTCGGCTGAGTTTGATGACGGGATTGTCACATTTACGCGCAGCGCAAATGGAGAGACACGCGTGAGCATCATGGGACGGCAGTTGTTCACCTTGCCCCTGTTCTTCCAGGTATTCAGCCTGGATGCCAATCCGCCGCTCAAAGGGTTTTTGACTCAACAGGCCTATAACACTTTCTTCAACCAGACGATGGCGAATTTCGAGGCAAAATATGAAGGTCGCCAGGTGCGCATCGGGCGACCCTGGCATGATCAGGAGGGCCAGCCGGGGGTGGATGATGTGGAAAAGTGGCCGAGCGAACAGCTTGCCGCGCTGGTTGAAAAGGTCGGCGCTGCTGTTGGCCAAAATATGAGCAGCTCGGCAAATGTCTGGAGCTGGCAGGAACGGCCCACAGCCAGACCAGGCGGTATTCTTGATGATGAAGGTTTTGTGCACTTCCAGGGCAAACCTGCCAGTGATGAAATTGCCGCTCACACAGCTGCCCCGGTGTTCTTCAGGAACGGTAATTCTGATGAAGGTCCAGGTGGGCAGTCGGGCAGTGCTTCTGGGAAACCCTTTGGGTATGCCGGATCTCCGCCCATCCCGCCTCAGTTTGGTGTGATCCTGAGTGAGTTTTTAACTGGGCTGACATCGGCCATGCAGAAGGATTTCGGTCTTAAACCCGATTCAGAATCATGATGATCTGGAATAGCTCCATAAGAATCGAAGTTACATCAAAGGATGAGCATGCTCAGGACAAGGGTTTTGAACTGCGCGAAGAGCGCCGTGGAAATTCAAGGATGGTTTGAAAGAACTGGGATTCTATGGGCTTGAAGGTATTGGTAACAGGTGCAAATGGATTGATCGGTGCGAACCTGGTTCGCGAGCTTTTGGCACAGGGTTGCGAGGTGCGCGCGTTTGTGCGGCGCACCAGTGACCTGACCAGCCTGGCCGCGCTGCCGGTCGAGATCGTTTACGGGGATGTGCTTCAAGCTGAAACGCTGGTTGAGGCCGCCCAAGGCTGCGAGCTCGTCTTCCATACCGCGGCTATTTTTGCTTATTGGGGTGTCAGCGCCAGCGATCTCGAGACCACCGCGGTACAGGGCACGCTCAATGTATTGGAAGCATGCCATTCGGCAAATGTACGCAGGGTGGTATTGACTTCATCATCGGTGATATTTGGGTCAAGCTCCCGTCCTGTGCTGCGCGACGAAACTTCAGAATTGAGAGATGAAGATGCCCCGGCGTATGTCCCGACCAAGCTGGCCCAGGATCAGGCGGCTTTCCGGCGCGCTGCCCAACTCGGTCTGGAACTTGTGGCCGTTTGTCCCACCATTGTGGTCGGAGCGCATGATGTTCATCTCAGCCCGAGTAATTCGATCATCGTAACCTATCTCAGTGATCCGTTCCGGCTGACCTTTCCAGGAGGCTGCAACATCGTTTCGGCAAGTGACGTGGCCAGTGGGCATATTCTGGCAGCGCGCCACGGGAAAAACGGCCAGAAATATCTGCTTGGCTCCGAGAACCTTGAGTGGTCCGCCATTCATCGCGCCATCTCGGATTTGTGTGGTGTTCCTGGACCATTTTATACCACCAATCACACTGGTTCTTATCTGGCTGCGACCGCCGCCGAGTTGAACGCCTGGTTTACACGCAAGCCGCCGCTGACCACGCGCGCGCAGGCGGGTATGGTTGGGCGCTATTATTGGTATCGCCACGAGCGCGCCGCTGCGCTGGGTTTTTCACCTATGCCTGCTCGCCAGGCGCTGGCCGAGGCCGTCTCCTGGCTTGCCGCCAGCCGGCATGTGTCGCAGCAGTTGCGGGTGACGCTACAGCTTTCACGGGAAGTCTATCTGGCCCGCCAGAAGTAACCCGAACTAATTTGGAAGGATGATCTGCGTTATGAAGCCATTCAAAAGTGTGGCAATTGTCAAACACCCCATCGAGCAGGTCTGGTTGACCGTGCTCAACCGCTTACCCGACCTGGTGCCTTTTATGGAAGATATGGAAAAGATTAGCCAGCTTAAGCGCGAAGATCTTCCATATGGGGTTACCCGGTTGGATAATCTTTGGCAGGCCAAACCGATGCTGCGACTTAGTCCCGGTTCTAGCACGGCCACGGGGCAAGGATTGCAGCTCAAACCGGAGATGTTTGCCTGGATCGATCGCGCCGAGTGGCGCCCGCAAGACCATGCCTGTCACTGGCAGATTGAATCACGCTTTATGCCTGATGCGCTGAAGTGTTGGGGGGTGACCAGCTATGAACCAGCCATCGGCGGGCGCGGGACGCGCGTGACATTCGAAGGAAAGCTCGGAATGAGTACCGGCACTCTTCTGCCAGGGTTGGGGTTTCTGGATGGGTCGTTGATGAGCGGCTTTGAAACCCTGGCCAGCTCTCTGATTCCCAAAAATATGCGCAAAATGACCGAGGCGGTGGGGATTTTCCTGGATCAGTACCCCGCGCGTGATTAACGACCTGTTACAACCCGCCATGATCTTATTCAGCCATCTCTTCCAGCCGCTCTGCCGCGCGCGATAGACCTTTTTGACGGGCCTGGGCCAGGATGGCGTCAACGGGCAGCACGGGGATGCTCAGGCGCTGGCATAGACTGGCAAACTTGCGGTTGATCTCAACCGGCGATGGCCGGGTGTTTGCGCCCTGCAGCCATTCCAGCAGCTGCTCAACAGCAGCCTGGTTACGAACGTTGATATCATCGCACATCACCCAGATGCACCAATCATAGATCAGTGTATATCGGCCAACGCTGCGCATGGTCAGGCGGCCGGCTTCGTCATCATCCGCGTCGGGTAGGAAAATCCGTCCATCCACCATCACCTGCGCGCCCCACGGTCCGTTCTCATTCAAATACCAGGCCTCCTGCTTCAATCCGCCTTGCTCAAAGTATCTGCGCACAGACTCGGAGAGGCTGTCTGTTTTAGCTTTCAGGGCCCGGTAAACGATCGGGTCGCGGTTGACAGCATCTTCCAGGACTGTATCGTGCAGTCCGCGCACCTGGCTGAAGACCAGCAGCTTGAGCGGGCTGGCTGGTTTGTTCTCACGCACTTCGATAAAATACGCCGGCATATAAGCCGGTTCGGGGTTGAGCAGCTGCGTTGAGCTGATTTCATCCGGCAGGTTAAAGCTCTCATGCGGGTTTTTCAGCATTTGCTCGAGCGCGTCGTCATTCCAGGGTTGGTCGAAGTGAAACAAGGCCTGAAAGGGCGTTTTTTCAGCGCTCAGCGTTTCCAGGATGGGGATCTTGTAATGCTCCGGGCTGAGCGGGTTGCTGCCCAGGGCTTCGAAATACAGTTCGGTGCTGGTATTTTGATCTTCGTAGCGCACCCGGTCGCGCACTGAAGCGATTCCCAACTCCGTCAGGGAAAGGTTGTCATAATTGCCTTTAATATGCCCGATCCCTCGCAAAAAGTCCACCAGGCGTTCCACAAAAACCGGTTCCAGCCCATAGAAAGAAGCCAGCTCAACCAGTGAACTGAAACCCGCGTCAAACAAACCGCGCTCCATATACCATTCCAGTTCATCAAACTCCGTGGCAATACGCTGCCGCCCATCCACGCGCACACGCCAGAGCGGGTACAGCACGCGAAACAGGCGCACCGGGATGTAGCCCATTTCCTGGACCTGGTCGAGGGCTTTGTAATGGCTGTACAGCAGGTATTTACTCACGGGGGCCTTCAACAGGTTGGAGCTGGGCTGGTAATTCGTTGGCATAAAGATAGCCTTTTGGTGTGGTTTTAACACTTGTCAGCAGGGCTTTTACCAGGCGCGCAAAATCCTGGTCGGCACTCTCGGATAACGTGACCGAATCACCCACCAATACCAATTGCCGGCGGGCGCGGGTCAGGCTGACGTTCAGGCGGCGCAGTTCAGCCAGGAAGCCGATGCGGCCTTCGGTGTTGCTGCGCGTGAAACCGAAGATGATCACATCCTGTTCCCGGCCCTGGAAGGAATCGACCGTAGCCACCCGGCTGTTCAATTCGTCTTCACTCAATTTAGTCTGGCGGCGGCGCAGTTCACGGCGAATTTTCTCAGCCTGTTTTTTATAAGGTACGATCACCCCGGCCTCACTGCCTTTGGACTGGTAAGCCATCAGCAGGTCACTGATCAGGCCTGCCTCAAGCAAGTTGAAATAGCCCTGACCATCGTCGGAACGCTGCTCAAAATGGCGAAATTCCCGCATGGTATCTACAAAGACCATTGGGCTGCTGCCGAAGAATGGATCCAGGTGGGCCGCTGCTCCGTCCCCGGTGTGGTAGCTGCCGCCATAAAACTGCGCGGAGATAAAGTCTGCGATCTGGCGCGGCATGCGATACTGAGTATCCAGCATCACCCTGTTACTATTGGGGGTGTTTGGGCGTTTGATCATGCGTTCAAACAGGCTCTTCTCCAGCCACTCGCCCAGCTCCTGGTTCTCGGGTTCATTCTCGCGGATCTTCACTGTGATTTCAGCTTCCACCACGGGTGGAAGTTGAAGATGATCGCCTACCAGTACAGCGCGTCTGGCTCGCACTAACGGCACGAGCAGGTCCATCACCTGGATCTGCCCGGCTTCATCGGCGATTACCAGGTCAAATTCCAGATCTTCAAAACGTACGTCGGTGGCGATGCCGATACAGGTGGCGCCAATTACATCCGCCGAGCGGATCAAGGCCGGGTAGAGCGCCTGTTGGCGGGATTGGAGCAGGTCGCGCCATTCGGCCAGCAGCGTCCTGCGGCGCATCATCAATTCATACCATCCGCGCCACTCCCACAATGCGCTTTTAAGCCCATCCATCGATGGGAAGGAATTCTCGAAAGGGGCTGTTCCATGCCCCGTGGCCGTGGCCGTGCTGGAACCGGCACTGTCGCTGGAACCGGCACTGTCGCCTGAACCGGGACGCAGAGTCTCGGTCAGATGGATGAGTTCGGACTGTGCCTGGTCAATCCCGGCGCGTACCTCCGTCAGGACAGTCTCGGCTTGCATAACCTCGCGCTTGAACTGGAGGGCTTGCTCGCCGGCAGTGACAAAATGTCGGTAGGCCTCCCATATCTGCCGGATGGTTTCCCTGGATTTGCGCATATCTCGGAGAGCTTCGTTATATTGAGCGGAGGCTTGCTGCCAGTCATGCGATAACTGGTTCGCCCACAGGATAAAGAATTCGCCAATCAACGGCGCCCGGCTCAACTGTCCAAAGGGCAGGCCAGGTTGGAAGCCTTCCAGTCTTCGGCGCAGACTCTCGGCATGGCGTGCTATCTGATTCAAGCGGATGCCCAGCGTGTGAAAATGGTTCTTTTGACGGTCCAGGCTGTGTTCCACGCGCGTAAACGAGGCGCGCTGCCAGTTGGTCAGGTCGGCAAGTTTGTGGTCCAGCCCGGTCTGGGCCTGGCGCCAATCTACCAGGAGTTGTTCCAGCCGTTCAATCACTTGCTGGACCTCAGGCCACAATTCCTGGGTACTCTCCAGGTTGGCCTGCACCGGTTGAATATTGTCGAGAATATTCTGCTGCATGGCGCCAGCCAGGTTGTCGATCAGCATCGGCCGCACATCGGGGGCTACTGCTTCTTCCCTGCCAATCCGCACCGCCAGGACATTTTTCAATCCAGCCAGCACGTTGTCAACGGCCTTGTTATTTTTGGATGTCACCAGCACTTTCCTGCCAAGTGCCGCCTGGCGGGCAACAATCTCTCGAATGGTATCGGTCTTGCCGGTGCCGGGTGGGCCCAGGGTCAGCAGCAGGTCCGGCACAAGCAGGGCGCGCTCGATCATTGTTCTTTGAGCGGAATTGGGTTTCCCTTTTGAGTGTGAGACAGTGGCAGCTGCGAATGTTTCGAATTGGTTATCAACGATCAATGGCAGCAGTCGCTGGTTGAGAGCAGCGCCATTGCGCAGCGCCCGCACCGCTTCGTGTTGAATGGTGTACTGTCGGGTGGATATTTTCGGGGCCAGCCACTCTACCCGCTGCAGCAGTTTCAGATCGACCGCCTGGTTAAAGCGCAGCAACAGGGATGTGCCCACGGCTTCCATCACTACGCCATCATACCCCGGGCTGGCATCCGTGGCTGTACCAGTGCCTGTCCGCAGGTACTCGCCCGCTCTGATCTCGGCCAGAACCGCCAATTGAAAGCGATAGGTCTTGCCTGGGAAGCGCTCCATTGCCACCGCTTCGACTGATTTAACCGGGATGCGTTCTTGTTGGGCGGCCTTCTCCAATTCCACCTGGCAGGCCAGATCGATCAATGTATCCACATTTGCCAGGAAGGCCAGGTGCTCCGGCGTCAGACCGGCGCCCCCTGGGCCGCCGTGGGTTGGAAGCAGCACGCCTGTCCCAGGTTGTCGCGCTTGCTTCCAACAAGCAAGAATCGCTTCGATGCCGGTCTGTGCCTGGGTGGCACTTGTTCCATCGGATGCCAGCTGGTTGATATTCGCCAGCTCTTCAAATGCGCCCCAGGTGTGGGGTGATACCCTGACTGCGCCGCGCGCGATCTGGTTGTGTGTGCGCAGGGAAAGCGGCGCAAGGCGCAAAGCGAAATAGGCATCCTGCTGCGAGGTAGTCCCGGTTCCAGCACGGGGCTGTGTCAGCCCACAGACCAGTTCATAACGTGGTGTGCAAAAAGAGATGCGTAAATTATCGGGTTGTTTATCATCCACCAGAGTCAGCAGGCCATTTTCGGAATATACCAAAAAATCTGCTTCTACTTCTGAGGATGTCTGTGGCAGCGGAATATCCGGGTAATCCTCGGCAGCCTTTGTCAGGCAGCGTTCCGGCAGGACAACGAAAAGGGGGTGCGGCAGCTGACAGTGTACAAACCCCATTATAGTATCCAGCCTGAAACCAGCACAAGCAGGGCCAGGCAGGCGCAGATCAATAGCAGCAGAATGGCGCTGTTGCGCGCCACCTTCCGGCGGGCAGTTTCCACTTGTGCTGGCGTTATCGGCAGCCTGGAAGGGGGCTGCAAACGGATTGGCTCCCGAGCCAGCTCTGGCGGGGGTGCAACTCCATCGTTATAAAGGTCGGAGAGATCAGTTTCCACGGGAAACATCCTGTCAGCTGTCCAGGTGTGATTTTCCTGGCAAATCGCGCGGGTGATGATCTGCATTATACCAATCATCTGAACCATGATTAGTGTCTCATGTCTGAACCGCAGATTTTCGCCTCGTGGCCGTGCTGGAACCGGCACTATCGCTAGAACCGGCACTATCGCGGGACGTATTGGGCAATGGAAAATTTTGCAGGTTGGCAGCTTTTTCAGGTTTACTGGCAGCCGAATTTGGCTAACAATTTGTCGGGAAGCGTTGTTTTTTGCCCCACACGCGCCCATAAAGCGCAGATTCCCTTGCGCATGGATGGTCTGTTCTGCAAGCTTTGCCAGGCGAGCTTTTCTGCAGTGTCGATCTGCCCGGTATAAGCCTGTGCTTCGATAAACGGCAGCCATTCCAACGGATCGGAGGGCTGCAAGCCTTTTTGTGCAGCTTCCTGCCCCAGTGTGACGATTGCCTGCCAATCAGCCTGCTGCCGGGCCAGTTCGGCCCGGGTATAGAAATAACACCAGTTGTGCGGCGGTTCCTGTCCAAAAATAGATGCGGGCATGACCGGTGCGGCTGCATTCGTCAGGATCATGGCCGGGTTGGACAGCCTGGTGATTTGCGCAAGGACAGCGGATGGCTTGTTCAGCGTGGCTCCACTGTCATAGACTGGATCCAGGATCCGCAGGCAGGATGATGTTGGTGCGATGAAGGCCACCATCTGCGCCGTGTTGCCGTAAAAACGCACAGGCCTGTAAGCGAACTGGAAGTCCACGCCCGGTTCGAAGGATGGCAGCCGGTGTGCGCGTTCGCCCACCCCCATCACCAGGTAAGGCAAACTGGGCGATAGCGCCGGTTCTAGCACGGCCGGCTGGAAGTCTGGCGCGTAGATCCAGTTGATCGGCGCAGTCAGCGAGTAATCTGTCTCGTAGTCGATTTCCATCTGGTCAGTCAGCAGCGTTGTCCCAGGCTTGAGCGCCGGAATACGCCAGGAAAGCTGCCAGTAGATGTCACGCTGTCGTTCCCAATCCCGGCGGAAGATGTTGGCGTTATAAGCCTGCTGCCCGACCCCCAATGCGATTACCAGCGCGGCGGCAGATGTCCAGGTGCGTTTGCTGCGGAAGATAAGCGTCAGCAGTCCTGCCACTAACAGGCTGGCTCCAGGCAGCATAGAAATAGTGAAACGATCGAAACTGGATTGCAGCGTCAGCGGCAGACCTGCCGCCCAGGATGGAATGCGCCCGAGCAGGATCCCCGCCACGCCCATAAAAATAGCCTGAAGTGCCCAGGTTTGCGAGCTTGAAAATCGCATGTCAGCTTCAATCCTTCTGAAAAATAACAGCAGGAAGCCAAGCGCCAGCCCCGCCACGCCCAATGCCGCCCAGGTGGATGGGGCGGTAATCGTCTGGACCGCCAGCCAGGGCAGCTGCACCCAGGTGAATAAACCCGCCTTAAAGATGGCTTCGGCGCTCGCGACCAGGAAGTTGACCAGGACGCCGCCAGGGGTGGCAGCTATGCTGCCAATAACCACATCATAGTTGGCATACACGCCGGAATGATAATAAAAATACAGCCACAGCGCGTTAAGCCCCCACACACCGAGATAAGGCAGCCAGGTTTTGAGCGCGCCCAGGATATGTGTCTTTAGTCCGGCGGCCTGCTCGCTCAGGATAAAAAAGATAAACAACAAGCGCAGCGGCTCAATACTGATAAAGTATTCAGTAGGGAAAACCCCCAGGATCAGCAGCAGCAACGCCAGCGTGGTGCGCCTCTGTCTTCCCGCAGCGGACCGCAGGGCCAGGCCGGTCATCCCAAAGGAAAGCGTATAAAACAGGAAGGGAATAAGCTCTTGGTTAATGTGAGTCAGCGCCACCCAATGCTGGCTGTAGGCCGGGTAGACCAGGAAACACAGCGCCACGAGCAGGGTTTGCCAGCGCCCTTCCGGCCAAAGGCTGCGGAAGGCCCACCATCCCGCCAGCGTCAGGAAAAAACGCATCAACAGGGCCAAGGCCTGCCATGCCAGCGGCGTGGTAGGCAGCAGGCTGGTGGTCAGCACAAAGATGGGCCCCAAAAATGGGCGCACGCGCAAAAACGATCCCACGAAACTTTCTGGACCCATAAAGTGCGCTGCCCAGGCAAAGGGCCAGTCGTCCCAAAAAAAACCGGTCTGGAACAGCGTCAGCCCGTATGCCAGCGCCACCAGCACGGCAAACAGCCAGGGGATTGATTTTTCGGTAATGCGAAATTGTTTAAAACCAAAGACCGTCATAGGTGGGAATACTCATCATGATGGAGCAAAATCCCCGGCTGGATGGGATTGTCAACAACCACCCAGGCATCGGTATTGCGGCCAGTCCCTAAAGAGTGTGTTGTGGTTTTCCGGTGATCAGTTCCAGCAAGATCGGGTAAACCAGGTCGGTTTGTTGGTCAGCCTGGTCAGGATCGATCAGATCATGTTTCAGCTTATAGTGGGCATCAAATTCGTACAGGCGAATGCCGGGCGCACCCAGGGCATTCCAATGCTCGACAATCTCGTGGGCGTAAGCGTTGTTGACATGTTCATCCGTGGGGTTGAGCACCATCAAGACGGAACCAGCTCGTGGCGGCGTGTGGCGCGAGTTTCCCCGTATTTTTAGCCCGATTCTTACAAATTGCGCCAACCCGTGCGTGGCATAGCGTGGATAGGCGTGCAGCGGCGGCAGGGGCTCATCCCGGGTCTTTTCGTCCCACCATCTGAATTGGTCCGGCAGCAGCAGGAAGGATTGGGCCGCCACGGCTGTCAATGCCAGGGGAATGGCATGAAAAGCCAGCGCAGGCGCAATGGCGCATGCCAGTGAGATGTCATCCCGGTGGGTGGCGGCCCATAAGGTCAAAACTCCGCCCATCGAAAGCCCCGCCACTGTGACCTGCTCTCCCAACCCCTGCATGATATCCATTGCGCTATTGGTAAACGAAAGCAGTTCCTGCCCTGTTTGGTTTGCCAATGCGGTGGTCATGCGATCCTTCATGCCATGATACGGAAAACGCGGCACCAGCACGTTGTACCCAACTTGGAAGAACTCAGCCGCCAGTTTGATATAACAACGCGGGCTGCTGGTGTAACCATGCAGCAGCAGGATGGCGCGTTCGGTTCTGGCTCCGTGGCTGAGGAAAATCATGGCTGAGCGCGGATCGACTTCTGGCGCGTTATCCAGTGCCTGCAGCGCTTCAATACGCCGCACGGCATCAGCATAGCTTTGGGCGGGAGATGTGGAAGTGTTATTATTCATTGGTCTGTTCCTGGTGGAATGTGCTTGTAAATAATTAATTCAACCCAATCCCTGTAAACGTCATTCCTTTAACAGGGATTGGTATTCTTTATGGCGTTCGATATAACCAGTCACAAACCAGCAAGTTGATAGCACCCGATATGATTTCTCTTGCGCAAATTCCATTCCGGCATGTGCCAGTTGGCTGCCGATCCCGCGCCCTTCCAGTTCTGCCGGTACAAAGGTATGCGTGAACGTGATCGTGTCACCTTCGAGAATGTAATCCAGAATGGCAACCTGATTTTCTGCATACAGCTCAAACCGCCTGGTAGCGGGAATATGGCGAATTTCGGGTTTAATAATTGGTCCTGTCATTGTTCACCTGTTTGAAAATAATTCATTTTGCCCGCACAACCGCTCGAAGAGAGTTATTCAGTGCATTGACGCGATAGTGCGAACTTTGGAACACGCATTGTACGATAAGATGGCCGTGTTTGCCACACATAAAAAGTTTCATTGCACTCATTCTTATTTTACAACAAATTAATCAGGATGAATTGATTATTGACCCTCATCCTATTTCCTCTTACAATACATTTATGTATTCTGTATTTAAATATTTTGCCGGTTTTTTTCGACCTGATCATGACCCTCCTTTTGCTTGCTTCCAGAAAGTTTAGTTTGACGCGATATCCTTAAATGTATGCTTTCAAAACAACCATCCGGAGGATTTAAATGCCCCAACCTTTTGTATCAAAACGCGCTCCTGTTTACCGGGATGTACCCGATGAAAAATGGAATGATTGGCGCTGGCAATTAAGCAATCGCCTGAATAGTGTAGATGATATTGGCAAAGTTTTAACGTTAACTGAGAATGAACGCAAAGCGCTCAACACCAGTGGGCTTTTTCGCGTGGACGTGACGCCTTATTACATTTCCTTGATCGACCCGAATGACCCCGAAGACCCCATCCGAAAACAAGTCATTCCGCGCGCTGAGGAACTGCAAGCTTTTACGTCCATGATGGCGGACTCGCTGGCAGAAGACCGCCACTCACCAGTGCCCGGGCTCGTTCATCGTTACCCGGACCGTGTGCTTATGCTGGTTACCACCCAGTGCGCTTCCTATTGCCGTTATTGCACGCGTTCACGCATTGTCGGTGATCCGGGACAGACTTTTAATCGCCAGGAGTTCGAGATGCAGATTGCCTACATCAAGAACACTCCCCAGGTGCGGGATGTGCTGCTTTCCGGTGGCGACCCTCTGGTGTTGGCACCTAAAATCCTGGAAGAACTGCTCAGCCGCCTGCGTGAGATACCGCATGTGGAAATAATCCGTATCGGCTCTCGTGTGCCAGTTTTCATGCCGCAACGTATTACCCAGGAACTTTGTGATATGCTGAGTAAGTACCATCCATTTTGGATGAATATCCATGTGAATCATCCAAATGAGATTTCAGCAGAGTTGGAAGCCGCAACAGATCGTTTAAGCAGGGCGGGCATTCAACTGGGCAACCAGTCTGTTTTGCTGGCTGGTGTGAATGATTGTGTGCACATCCAGCGCGAATTGGTTCACAAGCTTGTCCGTATTCGCGTACGACCCTATTATCTTTACCAGTGTGATCTGGTTGAAGGCGCTGGTCATTTCCGCACTCCGGTTGCAAAGGGTATCGAGATCATTGAAGGATTGCGTGGGCATACTTCAGGATATGCGGTGCCACACTTCATCGTTGATGCGCCTGGTGGCGGAGGCAAGATCCCGGTCATGCCCAATTACCAGATCAGCATGTCGGATCACAAGATCATCTTGCGTAATTACGAAGGTTATATAGCGACGTATGAAGAGCCTGTTGAATACAAGCTGCACGACCCAAAAACCTGCAAGGCCTGCCAGAACAAACGGCCTGAAGTAGGGCAGACCGGTCTCACTGGTTTGCTGGATGGAGATCATTTGTTTATCAAGCCGGAAGGATTTGACCATTTGCATAACCGCGATGGCATTCAGCACCGTCTTAAGGATGAAAATAAGTGGAAGCCGTTGGGAATCGGTGCTGGCGAATCCACGGATTAATTCACCCCGCTGGTTCGTCCCGGGCAATTTTGACCTGGGCGATGTGCCGGGAAAAAATTTAAGGAGCTAAATATGAAAACTGTTCGTTTATTCTCAATCGTCATGGCCGTTGTTATGTTGGCGGTGGCAGCCTTCCCGTTTGCGGCATCTGCCAGCAGCACGGTGAATACCGCCGTATCTGCCGGCATTCGCCCAGTCCAGGCATTTGCTGATGCTGCCATGGGTCTGCCTTTGTTTGCGCCCATGAACATGTCCATGGCGCTTCTCAACTTTAAAGTTGAAAGCGTTGCATCCAGCGGATACAGCTGCACATATATCAGCCAAACCCCCAAGGACTGGGTTCAAATGCGTTCCCGCCAGTCCTTTGATATGAAATGGACCGTCCAGAATACAGGCAGTCTCGTCTGGCATCCCGGTTCAAATGACCTGAAATATATTAGCGGCACAAAAATGCAGACTCGCGGCGATACGGTTCACCTGGCTAGCAATGTCGGTCTCGGCAAGAAAGTCAATCTGGTTGTTGATATGAGCGCTCCCAAGGCATTGGGTACTTATACTGCATTGTGGTCGCTTGTCGCCAGCAAAACGAATTTCTGCAAAGTTACCATCGTTCTCACAGTCACTCGTTGATTGTTCAAAAAAATGTCCAAGTTCCTTGTTACCCATCTGGTTGAGCCATGAAAAGGACGAATAGGACATTCTTGATTGCGCTGGCTGTTTTACTGGTGGCGTCGGCCTGTCTTGCGACGCTGCCAGTTCCAGCCTCAACGCCACCCACCTCGTCCCCCGATCTTGCCGGGACACAGGGTGTTACAATCCTGACGGCTTCCGCTCCAACAGCTTTGCCAACCTCGACTCGTTCGATTCCCACCCCGGCACCATCTGTCACGATGACACCGTTCCCCAGTATTACTCCACTTCCAACCGCCACCGCCACCAATACGGCGACGCCGTTTGGATATAAGGATTCACCGACACCAGTACCTCCGACCATCGCCATCAGCCCCACTTTTCAGGCAACCGATTCAGCTGATGGCGCCACCGATGACTGGGGGTCCGATTATCGTTGCACACTTACTGCCAAAACGCCATTAAACTGGACGGTCGTTCCACCTCTCCAAAAATATAAAGTCTCATGGACTTTGTTAAATACCGGTCACAAGAGATGGCAGGCGGATCAACTTACGATTGTTTATGTTGAAGGCATAAGGCTGCGGGCAGATTTACCCGCATCTCTGATGCATGACGTTAAAGTGGGTGAGAGTATTACACCTATTATCAATATTTACCCTCCCAAAGAGCCTGGCACGTACAGATCTGTCGTAGGCATGCGTGTGATCAAAACTGGGCACTTGTTTTGCACGTTCACTGTCCAGATTACAGTAAAAAAGTAGATCATCGCCCAATTCATATCCATAATAATGTCGGCTATATTGAGCTTGAATGGTCCTGTCTAATTTTCGACAAAACAATGCAGGGATGACAAAAACCTGCAGCGCATGTGGTTCATCTCAACCTAAAAATTTGCAGTTTGGGCTTGGTCAGAAGCACGCTTCGATACCAGATACTCAAAAAAATGGGGCTGCCGCCAATGGAGCCGACATTTATTGTTCTTTCTGTGATACGCGCTACTCCGCGGGCACTCCAACCTGTAAGCAGTGTGGCGGAGAATTAAAGAATGTGCCCAAGCTTGAAGGCGGGATGGGGATTGGCCGTGCTAGAACCGGCACTAACGCAGGAGATTCGTTGGCTGCCGAGCAGTCCCCACCAGCACTTGTGCCAGCGGCCAAAAAAACTTTTGTTTTTCGTCCCTGGATGGCGCTCCCCATCATTGGGTTTCTATCCATGGCCTGCCTGGTGGTTGGGTTCATTTTTTTTCGTCCAACGGATTTGCTTGGAGTGGTGCAGGATGTAAGCTGGCAGCGCACGATTGCCATCGAAGCACAGCGCCAGGTTACCAGCGAAGGCTGGCAGAATCAACTGCCCAACGGAGCTACGGTGTTATCATGCCAACAGAAATATCGCTCTCGCCAAAATAGTCCGGTTCAGGGATCCAGGGAAGTTTGCTCAACCGAGTTGGTGGATCAGACCAATGGTTCTGTCAAGGTTGTGGAGAGTTGTTTTTATGATGTCTATGATAATTATTGCAAATACCAGGCCCTGGAATGGCGAGAAATTGGCCAGTCGCAGTCGCAAGGTACTGATTTAAATCTTTATTGGCCACCGGCCAACCTGGTTGATGGGCAGCGTGAAGGTGCTCGCACCGAAGTTTATACAGTGATTTTCAAAACACGAGATGATCTTAAAAAATTCACTACCAGTGATGAAGTTTTGTTTACCCAATTTCTACCCGGAACGCAGTGGATTTTAAGCGTGAATACGATGGGCGCGATTATTGATGTATCCCCTTAAATAGGAGGTTATATGCATTACCGTAGATTAGGCAGGTCTGGGTTAAAAATAAGTGAAATTTCGCTTGGCGCATGGGTCACATTTGGCTCACAAGTGGATGAAGACACATCGATTGAGATTATCAGGGCTGCCTACGATGCTGGTATTAATTTTTTTGATAATGCCGATATCTATGCCAATGGCCTTGCTGAAGCAGTAATGGGCAAAGCCATTAAAAACATGCCGCGGGAAGCGCTGGTGATATCTTCCAAGGTGTTCTGGCCAACCATGCCGGGACCCAACGGGCGAGGCCTCTCTCGCAAGCATATTATGGAATCCGTCGATGCCACTCTGAAACGTTTGGGCACCGACTATATCGACCTGTACTTTTGTCACCGTTTTGACCCTGATACCCCCATTGACGAGATTGTTTTTACGATGGATACACTCGTTCGTCAGGGCAAGATTCTGTATTGGGGTACGTCCGAGTGGCGGGCATGGCAGGTCTCGGCGGCATTTGCCGCTGCCATGCAGCACCACCTTACGCCGCCCAGCATGGAACAACCTCAGTACAATATGTTCCACCGCCGCCGGGTGGAAATGGAATTATCATCACTGTGCAAGGAATACGGTATTGGTCTGACGACGTGGAGTCCGCTGTATTATGGAATCCTTACCGGCAAATACAATGATGGTATTCCTACAGGCAGCCGCGCGTCGCTAGACAGCATGGCATGGATTCGTGATCGAATTACCCCGGAACGTGTTGCCATCGTTCGTGAACTGGCAAACGTCGCCAATGATTTACATATCACCACCGCTCAATTGGCCATTGCCTGGTTGCTGCGCCGTAAAGAGATCAGCAGTGTTATCACCGGTGCCACCAATCTCAAGCAGCTGCAGGATAATTTGGATTCTGCCGAGGCGGTCGAAAAACTTAATGACGACATTCTAGATCAGATCGAACATATCCTTGACAACTATCCCGATGAAGATTGAGCTCTTTATCTATCCCCTGCAGTGACCGGCACCATTGCCATGCTCAATAAAAACTTACAAACGGTTTTCAATCTCAAAATTGATGGCAAATTTCGATCTACTTCGCTAATAATCGAAATTTGTCCTTGATTTTGACTCGCGTTTGTGCTATCTATAGGTAATCTTCTTATTAAGGATTTCTATGCATCGCGAACGTGTTTCCGAAAATGTTTTTTGGTTTCAAAGTGAACTTTACGCCCAGGTGACTGCTGGTGTTATAGCAGGGCCCCAGTGGGCTGTTGTTATTGATACGCTGGCTACCCCCGAAGAAACCCTGGGGATACGCGAATATATTGAACACGAACTTGGCTTGCAAGTTCGCTATGTAATCAATACTCACTACCACGCGGATCACACATGGGGCAACTGTTTTTTCCCTGGCGCAACTATCTTTTCACATGCTTTGTGCCGCGACTTGATCCGTGACAAAGGTATTCCCTCGCTTGAGTCTGCCAAAAAGCAGAATGCCGCTTTGCGCCAGGTTAAGATTGTGCTTCCGCATCTCACTTTTGAGAATGGCGAACTCAGTCTGCGAATTGGAAAGAAGAACCTGATTCTGACGCAGGCCCTGGGACACAGCAGCGATGGTATCTCTGTGCTGGTGGAGGAAGATCGCATCCTCTTTGCCGGTGATGCATTCATGCCAATGCCCTATATTGTCGATGGCAATATCGACGAAATGGTAACTTCCATTAAAAAAATTGCTCGTATGGGTTTGGAAAATATTGTTCAGGGCCATGGTGACATTATTCTGCGGGGTGAAATTGATGCGGCTGTAAAAGAAAACCTGGCCTATCTTTCCGCCATCCGGGCCCAGGTGCGCAAAGCCCTCAAACGCAAGACCCCGCTTGAATATTTGGATGAGGTATCGATCGAGGATTGTGGCAAAAGCCGTGTCTATCTGGGAGGCCTGGCTGAATCCCTGCATAGACGCAACCTGCGCGCGCTTTACAAGCATATGCTCGATCATAAGGATAGCGGCGAAACTGAAGAATAAAAATGGAATATGCAAGAATGAAAAGTCGGCTTGACTTGAAGCCGGCTTTTTTTATTCTTGCATATTTTTTCTGTTTTCTCGTTTACCGATGACACCAGCGCTGGTTAATTCTTGCAGTTCTTGTTGGCTAAAAATATCTTCCAAAACAGCGTTTGTATGCTCACCCAACTTTGGAACGGCGCGCTTTGGCCCGTGCGCAAATACAAAAGGTGAGTTCAACCCGGCTGGTAGGCCATTTTCTGTGCGCACGAAATCGCGCGCATTCACTTGTGGGTGAGAAAGCATTTCTTCAAACGAAATGACGGGTTCCACACAGCCATCACTTGCTGAAAAAGCTTCAACCCAAGCATCCAGGATCCGTTGTTTGAATATGGAGGCTACATCTTTTTGGATTGTACGGTCGAACTGGCGTGAAAGTAAATCATTTCGCCCAGTAATTTTGCAAAAATCGCTCCAGAAGGTTGGTTCAAGCGCCCCAAGTGCCAGATACTTACCATCCGCCGTCTCATAGATATTGTAACAAGCCAAACCACCTTGCAAAGCCAGTGAGCCACCTGTCACAGGCAAATTGTCAAAGAAGGCTGCGCCAGCCAATGGCGCCATCCATGAAAGAATACCGTCGAACAGAGCTATGTCGAGGTAGGCTCCCGGGCCGCCGTTGTTGCGCCCTACCAGTGCGCCAAGAATGGCAATACCAGCCAGCATGGCTCCGCTCAGATCAGCAACGGTTACCCCGAAAGGGATGGGCGGCTGGCCCTGAGCTGCATTCAACGCCAATGCTCCACTGGCTGCAGCATAGTTTAAATCGTGCCCAGCCCGGTTGCGGTAAGGGCCTTCCTGTCCATAGCCAGAGAGCGCACAATAGATAATGTCTGGTTTGACTGCTTTCATGGCGTCATAATCGATCTTTAGTCTTGTTGCTGCCCCGGGACGAAAGCTTTCAAGGATCACATCAGCAGTGGATGCCAGGCGCAAAAGAACATCCCGACCTCGCAGGTTACGATAATTGATCGCAACGCTCTTTTTCCCCTGATTGATCATTTCGAACATTTTTCCCAGCCCCATCTCTGCTGGAACAAAACGGGCGTAATCACCCGCTGTGGTTGTTTCGATTTTGATCACTTCCGCGCCCAGGTCGACCAGAAGTTGGGTTAGATAGGGTCCGGGTACCAGGCGAGAGAGATCGAGAATACGAATTCCTGTAAGTGGTTGGTACATTACACCTCCGTATCTTTATTCTATATCATCCAATGCATCGGCTGCATCACGCTGCTCTTGTTTGGCTTTCAAGCGTCCAGGAAGGCTAATGCCGATCACACGTTCGGTACCGTTCAATAATTTCTTGATATTTGGTCTTAAAGCCCATGCTAATAACACTTCGGTAACGACGCCATAGGCTGCATAAATCCACGGCGAGTCAGGCACCCCTAAATAGGCTCGTACCGAAAAGACAATAATCGCAAAAAAACTCACCGACAGGGTGGCTAATGATGCATAACCCAGGCCGAAAAATACCAACGCTCCCAGCGGTAAAATGATCAGTATTGAGGCAGGCCACAACCCGATCACGCCTCCCAGCGCTGGAGCGCCGCCTGCGCCACCGCGCAACCGTTTGAACCGTCCGTTTGCATCGAAGTCTGGCAGGTAAAGTGAATAATTATGCCCAAGCACAACGGCGATTGGTGCCAGAACATGCACCCAGTCGTTGCCAGGGCTGATGGATTTGGCAATCCAGGCGGCCAGAAAACCTTTGGAAATGTCAAGAAATGTTGTCATCAGCCCGGCCCAGAAACCAGCGGCGCGCATGGCATTCGTCCCACCAGTGCGCCCGCTTTCCACCTGGCGAATATCCTTGCCAGTTTTTAGCTTGACAATGATCAACCCGAAAGGAATTGATCCCAGCAGATAGCCCAACAGAACCAACCCGATATTTATTTGAAGTTGCATCATCATGCCTCCATTTGGTCTATGTGCGGTAACACAAAAACAGGCTGGAAGTTACACGTTTAATATTGTCATGGGTATTTCGATGGCATGCCCATCTTCGATCCAAAACCCACGCGCCTGCCAACGCCTTCCTGCTTTTGACCAGATGATATTTACAACCGGGTAAACTGCTTCCTGTATGTCAGTGGGGGATGGTACTGATGGGCCTCGGGGGTGCGAATGAAATATGGCAACCAATTCCAATGATTCTGTTTCGATTTGCTCCAGCGCTCGCAATTGTGCTTTTGGATCCATGCGGAACAGAATCTTGCTTTGGGCTGCATTTTTGACCGCCAATACCAGTTCCACGGCCCCCTCTTTTCCTCCTAATAGCCCGCAAGCTTCCAAAGGTGCTTCGTTATTAATATGGCGCTGCATCGCGAACATGTGCGCACGTTTTAGTACCAGCGTATGGTCGGTCATACTTATCCTCTTACCAGTACGGCAGCCGTCCAAAAAACGGCCAACCAGATGAAAGCTTCGATTCCAGCCCGGCGATAGGGAACATCCTCGTTCAAGTTCAGTGCCAATTCATTTAGAACATATAATGGTCCCAGGAGTGCCAATCCATACTGCACTGGCGCTATTGGCCAATAATGCAATGCGGCAGCGATTTGAGTCAGGATCAACCCACTCCCGATCATCCAGGAAAAATCCCATTTTCCCGTGCGCAGATGCAAGGCGCGCAGCGCGACCATCCCTGCGGTCGGGAAGACGATCGCCACCACCACTACCAGTCTTACTGAAGAGAATGACAGCGTGGTCATTAGAATCAGGAACAATGTATATGAAAGTGCCACCAACCCGGCCGAGGCCGCTGGATGGCGCACATCGGAAGAGTCCAGCGCAATGTATTCTGCCAGGAATACAAGCAGAAGTAAAATGCCGCCAATGCCAAAGCTCAACCACCACGCAGCTCCAAAAGGAAGATTGTAGAGTGGCACTCCTAATACGAAGGCCGTCAGGGCCGGCAAGATCCAATGCTGGAAGGTGCTTCCCCCTTCAAAATGAGGGTGCCCGCGTAGCAACCAGTTCATTCCTGCAGCAGTTAAGCCTGTGGCCATCAAGGTGGCTCCAATATTCAGGTTTAGTGGCAGAACAAATACGATTCCAAGTAAGTTTAGTTTGAGAGCATAATTACTGGTTTCGATCAAATGAGCCAGGGCATAGGCCAGCAGGATGGCAGCAATTAACACACTTAAGCGGTCTGCATCTGGCATGTGGCGATGTTCTTCACTCATGGTTTCATTGTACCTGTCTGCAACCGAGAGGGGAAGGGCGTTCACCCTGGGCTGTTATGTCTTCGTTATAAGCCTTGTAATCATGCCTGTGGTAGAATCAAATACTTATGGAATCACGCAACCTTGGACTCCCGTCGATACCGCCGCCGCCGGGGGCGGTTAGTGCATTGGTTAATGGTTTTAATGCCATTGCCAGTAACGTTATTGTTATTCTGTTTCCAGTGGCGCTTGATCTGTTCCTCTGGCTCGGGCCGCGCTTGAAAGCAGATGTCTTGCTCGCCCCGTTGATGGCGCTCCTCCCTGAAATTCAGGCACAGGCTCCCGCAGAACAGGTCAAGCTGTTTACTCAAATGCTTAACGATTTCAATAATGGATTTAACTTGTTTTCGCTGTTTCGCACCTTCCCTCTGGGCATCTTCAGTTTGATGAGCGTCAGCATCTCGATTAAATCACCTCTGGGTACGCGTCCTGGTTTGGATGTGCCAGGTTTGTTGGTGGCCTTTGCCTGCATTCTGCTGATCACCTTCTTTGGCTGGCTGGCGGGAAGCCTGTATTTTCGCGCTGTTTCGAAAGTAGCCCTCAATTTGAAGGACGGACCAGGCCCGTTTCGATCATTGCTGCATGGTGCCCTGCTCTCGGGTGTATGGATGCTGGTTTTTATGTTTGCCAACCTGCCCTTGTTAATATTATTGTGGTTGGTGTCATCGGTGGACGGCCTCCTTCGCACTGTTCTGTTTGTCTTGCTGTCTTTTCCGGTCTCGTGGGTACTTTTTGCGATATTCTTCTCCTTTTACGGCATTTTTGCATCAAAACAAAATGCTTTCGTTTCTACTCGCAGCAGTATCCGCATGCTGCGTTACGGTTTACCCCCGCTTGGTTGGTTTTCCGTACTGGTTATCGTCATAAACCAGGTCACGGATTTACTCTGGCGGGTACCCCCGGCCGAATCATGGATGATGGCGGTTGGCATTTTCGGTCATGCTTTTGTGTCCACCAGTTTACTGGCCGCAAGTTTTATTTATTATCGTGATTTAAATATTTGGATTGAAACCGTTTTGCAATCGATCAAAAAGAAGAATAGTTCATCGGCGCAAGCCTGAAATTATCGGAGGATTTTTCGTGACAACCCCATCTAGTTATGATGCTACCAGCATCCAGGTATTGGAAGGTCTTGAAGCTGTTCGCCGCCGCCCTGGCATGTATGTGGGTGGCACAGATCAGAAAGCTCTGCACCATCTTGTTTATGAAGTGGTTGATAATTCGATTGACGAGGCTCTTGCGGGTGAATGTGACCGTATCAATATTATTATTCATCCAGACAGCTCGATTAGCGTTGAAGATAACGGTCGTGGTATTCCAGTAGATATACACCCCGAGAAGAAAATATCGGCACTTCAGGTGGTGATGACCGTACTCCATGCTGGCGGTAAATTCGGTGGAGGCGGTTATAAAGTATCGGGTGGTTTGCACGGTGTAGGCGTTTCAGCTGTTAATGCCTTGTCTGAGTGGTGCGAGGTCGAAGTTACTCGCAAGGGACAGGTTCACTTTCAGCGTTATGAGCGCGGTATCCCCCAGGAACCGGTTAAGTTCTTGCGTAACGCCAAGGAAGAGCTGCACGGCACACGAACCACCTTCAAATTCGACCCAACAATATTTAAGGATAGTCCAGAATTTCGTTTTGATACTCTCATTCAACGCTTCCGCGAGATGGCCTTTGTAACAAGGGGCGTGACGATTGATTTTGTCGATGAGCGTGCCAATCGGGATATGACCTTCTATTTTGAAGGTGGTATTCGTTCGTTTGTGCGCTACCTTAACCGAAATCGTGAGACACTTCATCCGGTCATGTTCGCTGAAAAACAGGTGGAAGGTGTTGGGATTGAGGCCGCGGTTCAATACACCGATGCATTCACCGAGTCGGTCTATTCATTTGCCAACACCATCAATACCATCGATGGTGGGACGCATATGACCGGTTTGCGTTCGGCGGTAACCCGTGTTATCAATGATTATGCCCGCAAAAGTAGTCTATTGAAGGATTCTGACCCCAACTTCACAGGTGACGATACCCGTGAAGGTATGACCGCCATCGTCTCAATCAAACACCCGGATCCTCAGTTTGAGTCGCAAACAAAAGTAAAATTGATGAACCCCGAAGTCCAGACATACGTTACCCAGGTAATCGGCGAGTTCTTCAGCACTTTTCTCGAAGAAAACCCTCAGGTGGCGCGTGCCATTGTACAGAAATGTCTCACATCATCGCGTGCTCGCGATGCCGCCCGCAAGGCGCGCGACCTGGTCATCCGCAAATCGGCGCTTGAATCGTTGACATTGCCTGGCAAGTTGGCTGACTGTTCTGAACGTGATTCGTCCAAAACCGAGCTTTATATCGTGGAAGGAGACTCGGCTGGTGGGTCGGCTAAACAGGGCCGCGATCGTCATTTTCAGGCTATTTTGCCTTTGCGCGGCAAGATCTTAAACACTGAGCGTGCCCGCTTGGACAAGATTCTCGGTAATAATGAAGTCAAAGCCCTTATCTCTGCCCTTGGTATGGGTATCGGCGATAATTTGGATATTGAAGGTCTGCGCTATGGCCGTGTCATCATTATGACGGATGCAGATGTTGACGGTAGTCACATCCGCACCCTTCTGCTAACTTTCTTTTTCCGTTATATGCCCAGCCTCATCGAAGATGGGCACCTTTACATCGCTCAACCCCCCTTATATCGCATCGAACATAAAAAACAGGCGCGTTACCTGTATTCGGATGCTGAAAAAGATGCCGCTATGAAAGACTTGGGGAAGGATAGTGAAAAGGCCACTTTGCAGCGCTACAAAGGTTTGGGTGAAATGAATCCTATCCAATTATGGGAAACCACCATGAACCCGGAAAATCGCACACTTCTGCTGGTTGCAGTCGAAGATGCTGCTGAGGCCGACCGCACTTTTGATATGCTGATGGGCGATGAAGTTGCTCCTCGCAAAAAATTTATCACTACTCATGCCAAGAAGGTTCGCAATCTGGATGTATAAGGGGATCGGGCTTCCGCCCACCCCTACTTTGAAAATAATAGTTGACCACAGTGGCGCAGATACAAATATAGAAAACGGTTTTTTCGCAAAGAACACTTTTTTCAGTTATTACAATGTGTACCACTTTTATTGCCCAAAATAGTTCCGGCGCAAGTTTTACTGTTTGGGAGTCTCTTTATGGACAAGTCTTCCGGGGTTCTAGGGATATTGGATCGTATTACCCAGATCATGGTGATCGTCTATCAGGCCATCGTCGTCCTGGCAATGATTGCTATTCCATTCTGGGCTTTTGGCTTTTTCCAGCTGCCGTTTATCGGGGTGTTTTTAGAACACACGATGGTGACGAATGGTGTTGGACCGGATACCAAAGAACCAGAATGGCCTATTTATGACCAGGGGCTGGTATTTGGCAATCAGTTGGTTTCGCTGTCAGTACTCGATGCAAACCAAAAACCACAATCCACCATCGAGCCAAAAAGCTTTAGTCAGATCGAAACTCTGTTAAAAGGTCATGCTCCAGGCGAATTGATCTCAGCCACCTTTCGCAATCCCGGGGGTGAAGAATCTGTTTATGTCGTTCCATTAAACAATTTCCCGTTATCGGACCAGATACGTTTCTTTTACCTGCCTTATCTAACGGGTGTGATCTACCTGGTCGTCAGCCTGTGGATCTTTGGCCTGCGCCGCTCTGAAACAGCCGGGCGCGCTTTTTCGGTTTTGGCCAGCTCTATTGCACTGGTAGCAGGTGGGCTCCTGGATATTTACACGACCAACCATCTTACCTATCTTTGGGTGGCGGCTTTACCAATGGCTGGGGCAGCGCTTTTTCATCTTGGGCTGGTTTTCCCGCAGGAAGCACGCTTTGTGGCACGCTTCCCTTATATGCGCTGGGTAGGATATTTTGTTGCTTTTGGCCTGGTTATTCTGCAATATTTGTCGCTCTTTGATTTTAGTCGACCGTTAATCTATGCAGACACCTGGGCTTTTAGTTATTTATTTGTCGGAATGGGCGGTTTATTTTTTATCGGATCCACTTTTTACCGTTGTTATTGGTCATCGTCCCCAGTAGTGCGCCAACAGGCGCGCACCATTTTGATTGGCGCGATTTTTGCCTTTGCACCTATTACGGCCTGGCTTTTGTTAACATCTGTAATGAAGATGAATTTCAATCCCTTTGTCGGATTTCTTCCATTGATTATCTTCCCCGCGACTACGGGGTACACAGTATTGCGATATCGTTTGTTGCGCACCGATTATTTACTCAGTCGCGGCATCCTTTATGCTTTGCTAACCGTCATGGCGCTGGGCGGTTATTTTCTGATGGCCATCGGGCCCAGCTTATTATTTGGAGTGGTTATTGGTCCAGACAACCCGTTATTACTTTCACTGACAGTCATTCTCACTGCTTTTATTCTAAATTTTGTGCGCGGTTGGCTGCAGATCGGTATTAACCGCATTTTTTTTCGAGGCGAGCGTGCCCATCTGGATCGCCTGAAGATCTTTACTCATGAGTTAACCAACGCCGTTTCTCTGAGCGAGATAATTCGAATCTTGCGAGAGCAGATTTCCATCAGCTTACTGCCAAACCAACTACACATCTATATCTATGATCCGCTTAGTGACCAATATATTGGCACTCCAGATGAAACCGGTCACGCAACCAGCGATATTCGTTTTGCCACCAGCAGCCCCCTGTTGACGATAATGCGTCACGAGCAGATGCCTATTTTTTTGGATAATGGCAATGTGCCCGATAGTCTGCGCACCGAGCGTGGACGCCTGTTCTTACTCGGTGCTGAATTGTATATCCCCATGCCTGGACGCGACCGATTGGTGGGTTGGATTGCACTTGGCGAGCGCCTATCTGGTGAAAACTATGCCAGCCACGATATAGCCTTCCTCGAAGCCATCAGCCGCCAATCGGCTATGGCATTGGAACGTGCCCAGGTAGTTACCAATATGGAGCGCCGAGTCCATGAGATGGATACTCTTGCGCGGGTGGCTCAGGGTATCAATATCACCCTCAATTTTGATGACATCCTTGAATTAATTTATGCCCAGACCATCCAGATCATCCCAGGTTCTGATTTTCACCTGACACTTTTCCATAAGACCGGGCAATACGCCTATTATGCTTTTTGCTTGGAAGATGAAGATCGGATTTCTGCCAAAGAAAATATACCCTTATCCGTCAAGACCACGCTCGACCAGGAAGTGATTCTTTCCCGCCGCTCGATGTTGGTTCAAGATTATCCCAGCCAGTGTCAGGCACTAAGTGTGGCACCGTCTTCCAGAAAAATTTACGCCTGGCTGGGGGTGCCTCTCAATGCCGGCGCGGAGACCATCGGCGTGATAAGTGTGGCATCTTATAACTCATCGGTCACTTATACTGATTCTCAAAAGGATTTCCTCCAGGCAGTAGCCGATCAGGCCGCGGGAGCCATTATCAAGTCACGTTTGTTACAAGAGACTGAACGCCGCGCGCAGCAGCTATCCTCCCTGAATGTGATCACCCGCCAATTGACTTCCACGCTCGAGCTTCAGCCGCTTTTAAAGAATATCCTGGAGAGCGCTGTTGATATTTTGAATACTGAGGCAGGTAGTTTGTTCCTGGTCGATGAACAAACTGATGAGTTGATATTTCAAGTTACAGTCGGACCAGTGGCGCAAAACCTGGTTGGCCAGCGGCTGCCTTCTGGTGCTGGTTTTGTCGGCAAGGCTGTTATCAACCGTCGCCCGGTTATCGTCAATGACGTAGCCGCCACGACAACGTGGAATCCAGCAACTGATAAGCAAACCGGTTTCATCACCCGTGCAATTCTGGCTGTTCCCATGGAAGTCAAGGATCGCATTAGTGGCGTCATCGAAATTATTAATAAAAAGGATGGCAATCCTTTTAACGAAGACGATCAAAATCTGTTAGCGGCTTTTGCCGGCCAGGCAGCTGTTGCCATTGACAACGCCCGACTTTACACTCTTACCGATCGTGAGCTCACTGCCCGCGTGGAAGAATTATCAGTCATGCAGCGAGTCGATCGTGAATTGAACGCTAGTTTGGAAGTTAATCGCGCCATGCGCATCACTCTCGAATGGGCTATGCGTCAATCACAGGGCGAGGCTGGATTAATTGGCTTTATTGAAGAAAAAGGTGTGCGGGTACTGGCAGATCAGGGTTACTCTGGCGATGTGAGTGTCTTAAAAGAAAATTATATGCCGTTGGACCATCCTGCCGTTCACATGGCTATTGAAACAGGTTTGCCACAGCGTAATGTTTTTGATCCGCCTGATCCGCAGGTCTCCTTTTTGAAGGACGCTCGCAGCCAGTTGGTTATTCCCATCCGTCGTGAATCGAAAGCCATTGGCCTGTTTTTACTGGAAAGTACGATCTCGGAATCCTTTCAACAAGACGTGCTAGCTTTTCTCAGCCGTCTTGCAGATCATGCTGCCATCGCTATTTCCAATGGACAGCTCTATGCTGAGGTTCAACAAGCCAATATTGCCAAGAGCGATTTTGTCTCCCTGGTGGCCCACGAATTAAAAAATCCAATGACATCGATAAAGGGATATGCCGAACTGCTGGCTGCCGGTGCCGTTGGCCCTATGACAGACATGCAGAACAATTTTCTCAGTACCATTCGCGGCAATATCGAGCGCATGAAAACAATCGTTGATGATCTCAATGATAATTCCAAGATTGAAGCGGGCCGGCTGCGCCTTGACTATAAAGCGGTTGATGTTGCAGAAGTCATTGAAACTGTTATTCGTTCTACACGCCGCCAGATTGACGATAAAAAACAAATCATTGATGTACAACTATCCCAACCACTTTCCAAAATCTGGGCTGATCGTACGCGCGTTGAACAGGTGCTCGTCAATCTGGTTAGCAATGCCCACAAATACACCCAGGAAGGCGGCAATATTTCAATTTGTGCAGAAAGATCAGCCAACTACTGGGATACCCAAAGTCCGGCGGACGTAGTTCACATTTGGGTCAAGGATAACGGTTATGGCATGGGACCTGAAGACCAGAAGAAGATATTTGTGAAATTCTTTCGTTCCGAAGATGACCAGGCCCGTAAATCACCTGGCACAGGCCTGGGTTTAAATATCACCAAAAGCCTGGTGGAAATGCAGGGCGGGCGTATTTGGTTTGAAAGTGAATTCCGTAAAGGGACCACCTTCCACATTACTGTCCCAGTCTCTGAAAACTAAGGAAGACAAATCATGACGCTTATCGCAGCAGTAGGACAGGCGCAGTCACGTGATGCTCGCAAAGCCGGCATGCAAGCCACCCATCAGGCCCTCCACCAGCTTGGCACGCTTTCCCCCGCTTTATGCCTGGTTATGGTTCCTTATCGTTACGATCCAGAGCAGGTTATTAACGGAGTAGCCAGCCTGCTTTCCAACACCCCTACTTTAGGTTGCAGTGTTTCCAGTGCGCTATCACAAGAGGGCGCTTTTTCTCACTCCGTGATTGTCGCCATACTGGCAGGCGACGCCCTGCAAGCTGAAACACATTGGTTTCCGACCTACAGCCAGGCAAGTGCCGAAACAGCCATCCGCATCTCGCAGCTGCTCAGCTACGAACAGCAGCCCGCCGAGCAGGTGATTGTATTTGCCGATGGGCTGAACGGCAACGCAGACGAGTTTTTAGCCGAACTGCCGGCCGGCTTGTCAGTTTTAGGCGGTCTTTCCAGCGGGGATATGCGAAGTGCCAACAGCTTTCAGATCGCCGGTACTCAGTCTGGAATGGGTGGACTGGCTGCGGCTTTTTTACGTGGCAGTATAAAAACAGGCATCGGCTATGGGCATGGTTGGCATGCAGTTGGCAGTCATTTTCGCGTCACTCGCTCACGCGGATTCTGGCTGCGTACTCTGGATGGTCACCCGGCCTCCGAATCATATTCCAATTTATTTGGCCGCCCCGCGCGTGAATGGGCCTTTCCACCGCTTAATTATATGAGCCGTATCTATCCACTTGGCTTTGAACAGCTGTATACCGATGAACTGCTCGTACGTGCCCCGCTGCGTGTGGAGGCTGACGGCAGTTTTCGTATGAATTCAGGTCTGCGGGAAGGGAGCGATGCCTATTTAATGGTTGGAAGCCCGTCTGATTGCAAGGACGCTGCACGCCAGGCTACCCGCCAAGCCTTGCAGGCACTGGGAACTGCCAAACCTGTTTTTGCTCTTGTTCTGATCGATCTCTCCTGGCAACTTCTCTTACAGGCTCATCCTGGCGAAGAGATACAGGCTATTCAGGAAGAGCTTGGGCTAAATGTGCCTCTGGCAGGCGGCTATACGCTCGGTCAAATCGTCCCGCCTCGTGACCTCAATTCACGCCCTGATTTATTAAACCAACACATTCTGGTTGCCATCTTTGGAGAAAATGAAAAAGCGAAATAAACCATACATCCATTCGCATTGTTACTTTGGAAAACGAGATCGGTGATTACTCATAGAAGAGTAGCCGCCGATCTCGTTTTATAAGCTGTTTTTAGCTATTAACTGATATTGCCTGACAAAACTACGCTGGCATCTGCACGTTAGGCAGATCTTTCATCGCATCCTGAACCGCTTGTGCCGGATATTCATAGTCTACCAGTTCATTATTCAAATAAGACTGGTATGCCATCATATCGAAGTGCCCATGTCCAGAAAGGTTAAACAAAATAGTGCGTTTCTCGCCCTTGTTTTTAGCATCCAGCGCTTCATCAATCGCCACACGAATGGCATGTGATGATTCGGGAGCCGGTAAAAACCCCTCGGTACGCGTGAATTGGATGGCCGCGTCAAATGTGGCGCGTTGGTGTACGGCAACCGCATCGATCAGCCCGGCATTGTACAGCGCTGAAACACTTGGAGCCATGCCGTGGTAGCGCAGCCCGCCAGCGTGAATGCCTGGCGGCATAAACGTATGGCCAAGCGTATGCATCTTAACAACTGGCGCCATCTGTGCCGTATCGCCGAAATCGAAAGCGTAGGCCCCTTTGGTTAATGATGGTGTGGCTGTAGGTTCCACGGCCACCAAACGAGTGTGTCTGCCATTTTTCAGGTTTTCGCGCAAGAATGGATAGGCGATACCCGCAAAATTGGAACCGCCACCTACGCAGCCGATCACAACATCCGGATATTCTCCCGCCAGGTCCATCTGCTTGATGGCTTCCTCCCCAATGACGGTTTGGTGCATCAGCACATGGTTTAGTACCGAACCGAGACTATACTTCTTGGCTCCGCCTGAGCTAGCCGCAACTTCCACCGCCTCCGAAATAGCGATGCCAAGCGAGCCGTTGTTATTGGGGTCTTTTTCCAGCAGCGAACGCCCGTACTGGGTGCGGTTCGTTGGGCTGGCATACACCTGCGCGCCGTATGTTTCCATAAAAATTCGCCGATAAGGCTTCTGGTTATAGGAAATTTTCACCATGTATACTTCCAGATCGATACCGAAGAAGTTGCAGGCCATTGCCAACGAAGTTCCCCATTGTCCGGCGCCAGTTTCGGTCGTCAGGGCCTTGGTACCAGCGGCTTTGTTATAAAATGCCTGCGCGATGGCGGTATTCGGTTTGTGGCTGCCAACCGGCGATTCGCCTTCATATTTGTAATAAATATGAGCAGGTGTGCCAAGTGCTTTTTCAAGTCGCACTGCACGAATCAGGGGAGTGGGGCGATAGAGCCGGTATATATCGCGTACTTCCTCTGGGATCTGGATGTAACGTTCTGTGCTGATCTCTTGTAAGATTAGTTCCATTGGAAACAAAACTGAGAGAAAATCAGGCGTAATTGGTTCAAGTGTGCCGGGATGCAGCACTGGTGCGGGTTTTACCGGGCTGTCGGCATTTATGTTGTACCAAAATTTGGGTAGATCGTTTTGGCTAAGATTGAAGCGGGTTTGTTCTGACATGATAGATCTCCTTGGTTAATTTTCTTGAATAAAGGCTATATTGGTTGTTTCTGAATTGTGGGCTTACGGGATAAAACCCGGGCTTGATATTTTTTCATTCATTGGCCTTTCAGCAGCACGCTGTTTGTAAACTTGTTCTGCAGAAAGAGCTTGATCTGTCTCCACGCCAATCGCTACCTTTTCTTGTGCTGGCAACTGCTCTGTTCGTTCTGTATCAAAAACCTTCTTCTTTGGAACCATGTCTTCCTCCTGGGTAGGTTAAACAAAAATACGCGTTTATCCCTTTGACGGGACGAACGCGTAGTCCGTGGTGCCACCCGAATTAGGCTGATTATTAACAAAAAATCCCGTGTGAACGGGATAAAGCCAGCCTCACTCATTTAGTCAGCTGATCTCAATCGGAGATCAAGTGACTCTGCCAGGTAACGGTTGCAGATTCCGGAGCAGGCTACTTAGCTTCGTGCCAACCATCTAACAGCCAGCACATTCCTTTTGCCTTTTCAACTCTGAGGTCCATTCTGCGCTGTCGTTTCGGGCAGGACTCACATCAATTGCTGCCTGCTTTCTGAACCGTCGTACTGCGCTTACTCATCCTCTTCATCGTTTTTATATATATTGTGCAGAATTATATGCCGACAGCATTTTCTGTCAAGGTTTCATCAAGGCAATATTAATACCCAATTTGCTATGATGGGTTGGCGCAATGCTTGTGTATAATAAGGGCACTCTTACAAGCATTGCAGGTATGGAATGATGGGCACAGGTCTCGGAGTCTAAACACGGGAATTGTATTTATGCATAGTTTACAGGCCGCTGGTTACCTGGAATTCAAAGGGAATAACCCATCCTACCGCAAACAAAAGCGGGATACTCATCTCGTATTTCACAGGTATTTAATCATATGAGTCAACAACGCCGCATCACTGACGATCTGGCCGCATTGCTGAGCGTAATACCAGAATCCATCGTCAAAGCTGTCCACAAAGAAAACAATTATGACAAGCTGCTCGAGATCATCCTTGATCTGGGCCGTTTTCCAACTGCCCGTTATGTCGCCGGAGAGATCACCTTGCGTGAGAAAGAGATCACTCGCGAGGAGCTTGATCAAACCATTCAGCAAATTGGAAATTTTGACGCTGACAACCGTGCCGGCCTTGAGCGCACCCTGCATCGAATTTCAGCCATTCGCAACAGGCGTGGGGTTGTGGTGGGACTGACCATGCGTGTGGGTCGCGCCGTATATGGCACCATAGATATTATCCAGGACATTATAGAGTCGGGCAAAAGTATTCTCATCTTGGGCCGCCCGGGTGTGGGGAAAACAACCCTGCTGCGTGAAGCTGCCCGCATTCTGGCCGAAACGCGCCGCGTGATTATTGTGGATACCTCCAATGAAATCGGTGGGGATGGCGATGTGCCACACCCGGCTGTTGGCAAGGCGCGCCGTATGCAGGTGAAGGTACCCACTCATCAACACGAAGTCATGATTGAAGCCGTGGAGAATCACAATCCTGAAGTGATCGTGATTGATGAAATTGGGCGTGAACTGGAAGCCCAGGCCGCGCGCACCATCGCCGAACGTGGTGTGCAGTTGATCGGCACGGCGCACGGCAAGACCCTCGAAAATTTGCTGCTGAACCCCACCCTCAGCGACCTGGTTGGCGGCATCGAAGCCGTCACCCTATCCGATGAGGAGGCTCGCCGGCGTGGCACACAAAAAACAGTGCTCGAGCGCCGCGCCCCACCCACCTTCGACGTATTGGTGGAGATCCAATCCCGTGATGAATTCGCCATTCATGTTGATATCACCGAATCGGTTGATACTTTCCTGCGTGGGTTCCCGCTTCCGGCTGAGCTGCGCATACGGGATGAAAATGGCAAGGTGCGTATTGAAAAAGCGCCGGTGACCACCCCCAGTGTTGGGCAGCGCACCGATCGCGGTGGACACTCCACAACCGGCTTTGAATCTGGCCCAGTGCCGGCGCGGCCGCGCAGCACGCCAGCGCCCGTTTCGAAATCAGCATCTCCCTTGATGCCTGCACCGACGCCGGTACCATCATCTGATTCCAACGAGAACCTGTCCGATGTTCCCACACGCATGCCGCTGCCCGTCATCAAAGTCTACCCCTATGGTGTGGCGCGCAATCGCTTGATGCAGTCTGCCAAACGTATTGGTGTTCCGGCGCTGGCGGTGCGCACCATTGACGAGGCCGATGCGCTCATCACCCTGCGTTCATATTACCGTGAACATCAGGCTACCATCGTGGAAGCCGAGCAGCGCGGTATGCCCATTTATGTGCTGCGCGCGAATACGATCAACCAGATCGAACAATTTCTGACCGATCTGTTCAATCTTTCAAGAGATGATTCTGTTCTGCCTCCCAGCGCTGGGGATGAGGTGCGCGACGAGACCCAATCTGCCATCGCAGCCGTGATGAACGGCGAGCGTTATGTGGATATGCCACCTGCCGACCCGATTGTCCGGCGCATTCAACATGAGATGGCGCGTAAGGCTGACCTGGTTTCGCATTCTTATGGCAAAGAGCCCAGGCGGCATGTACGAATTTTCAGGGATTAACCGGACGATTAATTAACGTATGTTTATCACACTCGAAGGTCCCGAAGGCTCCGGCAAGACATCACACATCCAACCCCTGTCCAGGTGGCTCGCGGCCCGGGGCTTGAATGTTTACGTCACCCGTGAACCGGGCGGTACTGCCATTGGCGAGCAAATCCGCCACGTAATCCATGATTTGAAGAATACGGAAATGCACCCCCGTACTGAGGCGTTGCTGTATCAGGCTGCTCGGGCGCAAATTGTCGAACAGGTCCTGCGCCCCAGGTTGGCAGCTGGCGAGATCGTGTTGTGCGATCGCTACTTTGACTCAACCCTGGCTTACCAGGGTTATGGGCATCAGATAATCGGGTTGGATGAGCTGCGCCAGGTCATCCGATTTGCCACCGGTGGGCTGACACCTGACCTGACAGTGCTGCTCGATTTGGATGTTGAGGTGGGTCTGGCGCGCAAAGGCCGGCAGGATGAGTGGAACCGTCTCGACGCTTTCACAGTGGATTTTCACCAGCGTGTGCGCGCTGGCTATCACGAACTGCTCAAGCTCGAACCGATGCGCTGGGTGTTGTTGGATGCCGCCCAGCCCTGGGAGAGTGTCCAGGAATGTCTGCGAAAGGTAATTTCAGAAAGGCTGGGGTAAAAAATGCTGCAATCGGATCGATACAAACAAGCTTTGCTCAAATCGATTGAGCGTGAATGGATTGCCCTGATGGCTGCGATTGAACGCCTGACCCCGGAGCAAATGGTCACGCCGGATGTCGGTGAATGGTCGCCAAAGGATAATCTTGCGCATCTCACCATGTGGCTTAAGGCGCTGGTTGGTTTTCATATCGACCATAGAACTGCTGAGGAAGTGCTTGGTATTCCTGCTGCATTGGCTGAAAATTTTGACTTCAACCGTGTCAATGCTTTTATGTACGAACAGAGTAAGGATCGTCTGACTGAAGATGTGTTGACGGAGCTTAAGACCCAGTATGCCGAGGTGTGTGCACGGCTGGTGTCGATGTCACTGGAAGAATTGATGCAGCCGCGCCATGCCGATGACCCTGACCAGCGCCCGCTTGTCTTATGGGTGCTGGGCAACACCAGCGAGCATTTCGCTGAGCATCGCGCGATCATTGAGAAAATCTTGAAGTAGCCCAAAAACTATCATCCCATCAGCATGCATAATCCGATTTTTGCATCCCGCTTGGGGAAACATCTCGAAGGACAGCCTTGCCCAATCGACCAGTAACTGCCAACGCCGCGTAAAAGGACTCTTTCATACGGACGATATTTAGCCACGTTAAAAAGGAGAGAAAATGCGAAAGTTCAAAATCAGCGTATGCATCACATTATTGGTGTTTGCAATGTTAGCGTGTAATGCGGCTACAGGTATTCGCGCAGCCCAGACTGAAATCCCGGCCTTGCTGACTTCCGCCCCAACCATGCTTGGCCCGCTGGGAACGGCCGCTGCTCAAATGACCCCTTCGGATTTATTGACCGCTCTGCCAATCACCAGTAATACGCCCATTCCTGGTACCTTGGGGATTTCATTGGTGGATGTAAAGATGGTGATGGAAATCACCCGGCAGTTTTCATTCAAGGATGGAACTGTGGATGGCAAACCAGCCTCCATCGCAATGTTGACTTCTACAGCCGCCGCTTCTTTCCCTGTCCTGGCGGACGGTTTTTCGGCTGAATTTATCGGTGACGCCAGTAATCTTGTTGAGATCAGGGTCACGGTGCCGCGCTCGGAGGATAAAACCACGGTGGATCAGGGCATTGGCTTGTTGTCATTGTTTTTTAGTGGGATTTTGCCCCCTCAGGTGCAGATGGCCTTTATCCCCTGGATTACCGAAAATTATTTATCGTTGGCGGTCGATGGCTCGAAGGAATTGGCCAGTGGTAATTTGAAATTCAGGCTTTCGCGAGATCAG
>CAIMZS010000249.1 GCA_903846015.1 uncultured Anaerolineae bacterium
ATTCGACCAATCTTAATGTGAGTATGGTAGATTTTTCCTATTCTCCAAAGGAATTAACCATACCTGCTGGTAAAGAGATCACGCTTACGGCGATGAATACTGGCAAAGTGAAGCATGAGTTCGTCATTTTGAAGAAAGGTACCACGGTAACTGTGCCTTTTGATGATGACGATGAGCCGAAAGTTTTTTGGGAAGTGGAAGTTGAACCTGGGGCGACCAATACTGTGAAATTCACATCGCCACCTGGCATTGGAGAGTATGTTGTGGTTTGCGGAACGCCAGGTCATTTTGAAGCAGGGATGACTGCAACCCTGACAGTAGTAAAGCCAGAGGGGTAAGTCTACAGTAAGTAGATAAATCGTATTTTACAGAACAAAGCGGAAATTTCTGCTTTGTTCTGTTTTTTGTATGTACTCTGAAGTAAAATCAATGTATGGCAGAATATATCAGTAGTCCATCAAATCCACTCATTAAGCTGGCGCGTTCTTTACGGCAGAAAAAGGCTCGAGACGAAAGTGGATTATTCCTGGTTGAGGGTATTTTGCATGTTGGAGAGGCTGCGGAGGCAGGTTGGACGTTCGACTCGATTCTGTATTGTAATGAAAGATTGAAGAGTGAATTTGGCCGCCAGCTTGTTCAGAAGTTCATAAAAAGCGAGGTAAATTGTCAAGCAGTATCATCCTCCGCTTTTGAGTCATTTACCGAAAAAGAGAACCCGCAGGGGATTGCTGCTATTGTGAAACAGCGCCATCGATCTTTTCATGAAATCGCTTCTTTTTCGCTTGCGGTGGCTATTGTTGCACCACAGGATCCGGGCAATGTGGGCACTATTTTACGGACAATTGATGCAGTTGGCGCTGATGCGTTGATTTTATTGGATGGAGGTGTTGACCCTTATCATCCATCTGCGGTACGTGCCAGTATGGGAACCATATTCGGTAAACCCTTTTTCTTCGGGGTCTTCCCGGAATTTGTGGGCTGGATAAAAAATAAGGATATTCGCCTGATTGGCACATCTGCGCATGCTACTGAAGATTATCATAAAATTCAACTTGATGGCCGTCCGTCCATATTGCTGCTTGGTTCTGAGCAAAAGGGGTTACTGGCAGAACATGTAGATGCTTGTGATGATTTGATCTCTGTGCCAATGCGCGGGAGAGCAACCTCCCTAAATCTGGCTGTTGCTGCTGGAATATTCCTTTACTCGCTAAAGCGGTGATCACTCAATAAGTGCACTTCTCTCTTATACGAAAGCGTTCAAGTTGAATATCGGAGTTTCGCTATTGTAATTTCATATTTTCATCACGCTGCTTTGCTTGAAGGAGGTTCTTATGGCGATCAAAAAACCAGGCGTAATTGCAATTCTTACAGGCGGTGGTGATGTGCCAGGATTGAATCCAGCCATCCGGGCCGTCACAATCCGGGCGCTTCGAGAGGGCTATCAGGTTGTAGGCATCCGGCGTGGATGGGCGGGTCTAATGGAAATCATTCGTGACAAAAATGCGGATAACAGCAATAACTACCAATTTCTTAATGAGGAGATTGTTAATCGCGCTGGACGCACTGGCGGCACCTTTTTACATACCTCTCGCACCAATCCTAGCAAGGTTAAAAAAGATTCTGTTCCAGAACATCTTCGGGATACTTTCTCGGAACCTCGTAATGACCTTACTTCTGAAGTTATGAAAAACCTTGATTTTCTAGGGATAGATTACCTGATTCCGATTGGTGGTGATGACACTTTGAGTTATGGTGTCAGGATGTATCAGGAGGGTGTTCGGGTGGTTGCTATCCCGAAAACGATGGATAACGATGTTCCGGGTACCGATTATTGCATTGGCTTCAGTACTTGCGTTACTCGAACCATTGCGTTGACGAACAGCTTGCGGACAACGGCGGGGTCTCACGAACGGTTCTTAGTTCTCGAAGTATTTGGACGTTACGCCGGATTTACAGCTATTTTGCCAACAATGGCTGGCTCTGCCAACCGATGTGTCATCCCTGAATTTAAATTCAATATCGAGCATCTTACTGAATTAATGAGCAAAGACCGTATGCAAAACCCAAGCCGGTATTCGGTGGTGTTGGTTTCGGAAGGGGCTACCTATGAAGGTGGTGATATGGTTTTTGAAGACAACAAAACTGATGCGTACGGGCATGCAAAACTGGGCGGTATCGGCGATCTAGTAGCAGCCCAATTGCGGGACATTTCCCCCAGATTTAATAAAGGTCAAATCGTGGATGTGGTTACCCAAAAGCTGGGTTATATGGTGCGTGGCGGCGATCCGGATGCAATTGACTCGATTGTGCCGATGGCATTTGGAAACCTGGCCTTGGATTTAATCCTGAAAGGAGTCCATGGTCGCCTTGTAGTTTTGAAGAATGGTCGATATGACAATATGCCGTTGGATGTTGTCACTGCCAGCAAAAAGAACGTGAACGTGCCACATTTTTATGATACAGAGCGTTATCGCCCGAAATATGAAAACTTTGAGATGAAACCGCTGTTCATTATGACCAGCGAGTAGAACTAAAGGTTGCGTTATGCTTCAAGGAAAGTCTCTGGTGTTTCCAAGGAAATGCCAGGGATTGATTTATTATGGTGCGCCGGTAGCGCATTGCGTTGGCCACGGTAAGTGACGTCTCAGGCAGAAATAATTTCTATACTTTAATAAAACAGGAGTTTGCGAGTATGAATTTTGCGATGTGGAAAAAGGCATTACAGGTTATTCCCGCAGTCACAAAGTCTGAATGGGATGCACTTGATTTCGTTTCAAAATGGCTTATTTCGACTCGGGCAGCAGTGTTGGTAATGACATTTATCTCTGCTGCCCTGGCGGGTTTATTTGCATTGCGTGATGGAAGGTTTAACCTGGTATCCTGGCTGGCCCTGACACTTGGCTTGATCCTCGCGCACGCCACTAATAACTTGTTCAACGATTATACGGATTTTGTGCGTGGTGTAGATAAGGATAATTACTACCGGACGATGTACGGGCCGCAACCAGTGGCGAATGGGCTTATTACAATTCGCCAATTATTAACCACTACTGCATTTACCGGGTTAATTGCAACGTTGTTCGGAATTTATCTGATCGCAGTGAATGCCTGGGATCCGATAGTGTGGATTTTATTGGGACTGGGGGCATTTTTTGTTTTATTCTATACCTGGCCGCTTAAATATATTGCGATGGGTGAAATTGCTGTTTTTCTTGTTTGGGGGCCGTTGATGATCGGTGGCGGATACTATGTGTTGGCTCACCAATGGGATTGGAATGTGATATGGGCGAGTCTTCCTTACGTGTTGGGGGTAACTACGGTAATTTTTGGAAAACATATCGATAAGATCACTGTCGACACGCAAAAAAATATTCATACTCTTCCAGTTGTGTTGGGGGAGAAAAATTCCCGTTATACAGTAATTGGAATGCTGATTTTGCCTTATATCCTGACTATTGTCATGATCATTACAAAATATTTTACTCCCTTCATGCTGATTGTTGTTTTTGCTATCCCAGGCTTATGGCGTACGATGCCATTGTTCCTAAAACCGCGCCCTGAGACTCGTCCTGAAGGGTTTCCTGATGGTCAGGGTGGCTGGCCGCTCTATTTTGCACCGATAGGGTTTGCCAATAACCGTTCATTTGGCGGGTTATTTATGGTGGGTCTGTTGATCGATGTTATTGTGAGGATTGTTTTACCAACTTTTTGGCGATAGGGAAAAGTATATTATGGCCTGAAACCTGGCAGGGGTATCAACACCTGCCAGGTTTTGTATTAATTGAAAATAATCGGACAAAATGGGCATATTTTTTCCAATCCATTGTATAATTTTACACAATAGAAAGGAGAATATATGAATATTAATTTTGGTATGTGGCGTAAAGCTGCCTGGGAACTCATCAAGATGGATAGCAAGAAAGAATGGGATTCCCTGGATGTTGTCTCAAAGTGGTTGATTGCAACCCGCTCAGCAGTAACCACCGTAACGATTTATTCTTCCATCATTGCTGGCTTGTTGGCCTGGCGTGACGGGGTATTTACTTTTTGGCCATGGTTGGTAGTGACCGTGGGGCTGTTTATTGCTCATGGTACTAATAATCTGCTCAACGATTACACTGATTTTTCGCGCGGTGTTGACAAGGACAATTATTTTCGCACTCAATATGGCGTTCATCCACTTGTTCAGGGTTTCTGGACAAGGCGACAACAGATCCAGTGGTTTGTGGTTAGCGGGATAATTGCATTCCTCTCGGGTGTTTATGCTTTATGGTATACAAAATTAGATCCAGCCGTGATTGGGCTATTTGCTTTTGGCTCACTCGTGCTTCTTTTTTATACCTGGCCGATGAAATACTGGGCGCTGGGAGAGCTCGCAATCTTCCTTATCTGGGGTCCCATTATGATAGCAGGTGTTTACCTGGTGCTTGCACATGAATGGAACTGGATGGTAGCTTTGGCTGGTATCCCATTTGGCCTGAGCGTGGCCAGTATCAATGTTGCCAAGCATACCGACAAGTTAGTGGATGACAAAAAGAAAGGGGTTGGCACCTTCCCTGTACGAGTAGGGCAGACTTTTGCCCGATTTACCACTATGGCGACTATTCTCTTCGCTTATGGTGTGGTGATTTACCTGGTGGTCACAGGTTACTTTTCCACTTTTATGCTGCTGATCCTTTTTGCGAGTCAGCGTGCGTTTTACGCTCTCGCTGTGCTGACTAAGTCGCGTCCCAGCGGCCCTCCAAAGGGTTTTGAAATCTTTTGGCCTACCTGGTTCTCTGGGTTCTGTTTTTACCACAACCGTATGTTTGCAGGTTTGTTTATTCTCGGTATTTTGCTCGATACTGTTTTTCGAAAATTACCGTTTCAATTTCCTCTTTCGTTAAACTGGTTGGGCGTAGTTGCCCTGGGGATTGGCGCGCTGATTGCAATCACGCGCTTTGTAATTGGTAAAAGCAAAGCGAAAAATTAAATTTGTTAAATAAAAGGAGGCTGAAATTTTAAACTCAGCCTCTTTTTATTTAAAATTCGCTGTGGATTAGTGGGAGAATTTAAGATTTCATATACACAGCATGGGCTTACACGTAACAAAAGGCGGTAATTCCATGGGCTATTTCTCGTGTTATATAGTTGTAACAGCCAGAAGATGTAATTTTCTTTTTTCCACTAATCCGATAACAACCTTATTTACTATGGGTGCAATTTATTTAAAATTGGTTAATTGATATACTGCCAAGGGCACAACCATTTTTCCAGGCGGTCAACAGAGAAATACATTCCCAACCCTAATAAGCTCATGGCGATTACACCAGCATACATGGCAGGATAATCCAGTAGAGTGCTGCCTTCGAAGTAAATGTAATATCCCAATCCTTGTGTTGTAGCGAACACTTCAGCTATATACAGCACGGCCACTGCAGTGCCAACTGATTGGCGTAGTGCAGTCAAAATTGCCGGCAAGCTGGCAGGCAAGTAGACGTATTTGAAAAGTGCACGCCGGCCTGCTCCAAGACTCATCACTGATTGAAGGAGTTCCGGACGGAGGGCAGATGCTTGATCACGAACGAGCACGAGAATTTGAAAAAAAAGTATCAGGAAGATGATGACGATCTTGGCTGCATCACCAATGCCAAAGAAAAGCATTATGATCGGCACAAAAACTACTTTTGGGATGGGATAAAGCAGGTAAATGATCGGAGAGAATAAGCGATTGGCACGGCTGGACTGGCCTAAAATAAGTCCGGCGGGAGCTGCGGTCAGGATCGCTAACAAGGTCCCGATTACAACCCGCCACATGCTCACCAGGAAGTGGCGGG
>CAIMZS010000250.1 GCA_903846015.1 uncultured Anaerolineae bacterium
CCAGATGTCGCATCTGAGCCGGTCGTGGATACGGAGGCTGTTGTGTACCAGCCCGCCGAACCAGAAACGCCGGAGATGGCCAGAGCCGCCGTTGGTGGGGTTGGGTCATAAGCAAAAGAGGCGCTGCCGGCTGCGGATGACAATCCGGAGGCAGGCGCTGAAGCCTGAAAGTGGATGGCTCCACTTCCGGCGGGCAGGTTCTTTGCGCAGTTGGGGCCTGCACAGGAAAAAGACACTCCGTCAATGTCGCCCGTGATCGTTGTGGCAAAACCCTGTGGGTCGCTGGCGGAAAGGTTGAGCACGGCTCCACTTCGGCACCAGCCATTTGAGCCGTTCAAAGCACAGTTCACAGTGCCGGAAACGGTCGGTGGCTGGTTGGTTGGAGGGACGGGAGTCGGGTCCGGCTCGCTGCAAGCCGGGTCGCAGGTGGTTTCATAAGCAAAACAGCAGCCCTTATCAGGTGGTTTGGCATTGCAGCCGCGCTCACCCGGTGCGGCCCAATCGCTGCAAGTGTTGATCCGGCAGGCTGCCGGGCAAGCAGCAAAAGCACGCGGCATGCCCTTGCAGCCAGGAGCGAAGAGTTCCGGGAAGAGGTAGACCAGTGCGGTGGCTGCTGCGACCGCCAGCAGGAGCGCCGGTTTCGAGACAGCCGGGTAATGCTGTTCCTGGCCAAGTTTGGCTCCAAGCAGTACCAGCAGCGTGCCTACCAGGAATAAGACCCAGAACCAGGTTGCGCCTGAGAACAGGTTTTTGGCAAAGGTCGGGGAAAGCCAGGAAAATCCGGTCAGGAGCAGGCCCAACCCCAGACCAATCGAGACCAGCGTCACCAGCGGCGCACGTTCAGGAAAGCGGAATTTATTCATGTTTCACCTGCACAACCTGGATCTCGCCCGGACTGAGATTGCCGGCACAGTCTTTGGCGCGCACAATCATGACATGCCCGCCCTCGCCCAGATCGGGGAATCCATCATGGTAAGTCCAGGTTGTCTCGTGGATCGGTTCGCTCAAGGCAAATCCTGCGGCGTTCCAGCCTTCGATCCAGCTTCGCCCGTTGTCCGAGGAGAGTTCAACCAGGCAGATACCGGAACCACTGTCCGAGATGTCAGCCGATAGACCGGAAGACTGCGCAGTCACTTCAAAATTAAGTGGTGTGATCCAGGTCACTTGCGGCGGGGTCTTGTCAATCCGGACGATTTGCTCGGCGGTGCTTTGCCCGTCAGGGCTGGCATATTCAATGATGTGCTCACCTTCCGCTGATACGGTCAGGCTCTTACCAGGCTGCAGCAGCTGGCCATTGGCCAGTACCGGGGATACGGCGTAGACGGTCCAGTCCGATGTATACCAACCGTTGGTGCCAACCCTGGCAACCCCGAAGCCGGCATCCACAATTGGATCGATTTCAGGTGCTTTGCCGAAGGCACCTGGGGCAGCATCGGGTGGCTGTATGGCAAAACCTAAAAAGTAAAGAACCAACAACAAGACATGCAATGGTTTCATTGGGCTTCCTCAGCAGACAGGCTCATAAATTCGCGCGATAGGTATTCCAGCCAGGCGATCTCCATCACCATCAGGCTTTGCTGGGCTTCGGCCTGCTCGGGATTGAGACTGCCCAGCCAGGTGGCCAGACCAGTTTGACTGCAATCCTGGATGCCGCCCTGAGTTATCGCTTGCAACCAGGCGGTGAAGACCGGTTGCATTCGCGCTGGGAGCTTCTTCAGCAGGAACATGACCTCCTGTGCGCGCCGGTTTGCTTCCTGTAAATCGAGGTGTTCCAGGTTTGTGGTTATGGTTGGCATCGTTGATCTTCTCCGTATTCCAGTACAGTCCCTGCTCCCAGGAAATATTTGGATATCCGTAATGGATGAACTCATTACTGGGTGAGAGCATCACCTGCCAGTCGGGCGAGAAAGGTCCGGCGTCATACAACCAGCCGTAGCTGCAATACAATGAATATCTGGG
>CAIMZS010000251.1 GCA_903846015.1 uncultured Anaerolineae bacterium
GTCACGAACGATGTCTTCATCGTCACTGGCTCTAATACTACCGAAAATCATCCCATCATTGCCTTGCAGATGAAAGCTGCCGTGCAAAAACACGGCGCCAAAATGATTGTGATCGATCCGCGCCGCATCGAACTTGTCGATCTGGCCGAACTGTGGCTGCCGCTCAAGCCTGGCACTAATGTGCCGGTATTCAGCGCGATGGCGCATGTTATCGTCCATGAGAACCTGGTAAACCATGATTTTGTGGCCCGGCGCACCGAAGGCTACTCAGAGTTTATCGCCTCGCTCGAAACTTTCACGCCAGAATACGCCGAATCCATTTCTGGAGTGCCCGCGGATGACATCCGCAAGGCTGCCAGGCTGTATGCCAATGCCAAAAATGCCGCCATTTACTGGGGCATGGGCATTTCGCAGCTTTCGCACGGCACCGCCAGTGCCCTGGCCCTGATCCACCTGGCCTTCCTGACCGGGCAGATCGGGCGCGAAGGCACCGGGCTGAACCCCTTGCGCGGGCAGAACAACGTTCAGGGCGCTTCGGATATGGGCGCCATGCCGTTCCATTTCCCCGGCTACATGCGCGTCGATGCACCTGGGAATGCCGAAAAATGGGAAAAGGTCTGGCACATCGAACCGAACGGGCTGAACCGCCGCCTGGGCCTGACCACCACCGAAATCCTGGCGCACGCCCATCCGGGTGGTGTGCGCGCATTGTACATCATGGGCGAGAACCCGATGATGTCGGAGCCAAACCTGAACGAGACGCGCAAACACATCCAGCAGCTCGAATTTCTGGTGGCCCAGGATCTGTTTATTAATGAAAGCGCTGCCTTCGCGGATGTCTTCCTACCGGCTGTGCCGTTTGCTGAGAAAGACGGCACTTTTACCAACACCGACCGCCGTGTGCAGCGGGTGAGAGCTGCCCTGTCGCCGCGCGGATCATCGCGCCCTGATCATGAAATCATCTGTGATCTGGCCAAACGTATCGAGCAGCGCACCGGCGCGGTCAGCGCCGGGTGGGATTATGCCTCTCCGGCGCAGGTGTTTGCCGAAATGGCGGCTGTTGTGCCCGATTTTGCCGGGATCAATTACCAGCGCCTGGAGGACGGCGGCATCCACTATCCGGCCTGGGATACGTCACACCCTGGCACCCCGATCTTGTTCACAGAGAGTTTCCCGCGCGGGCAGGGAAAATTCACCCCGCTGGGGTACATCCCGGTGATGGAACTGGCTAACGATGAGTATCCCTTCATCCTGACAACCGGGCGCGTGTTGGAACATTGGCACGGCGGCAGCATGACGCGGCATTCCAGCCTGAACGAGCTTTCGCCAGAGGCGCGGGTGGAGATTCACCCGGCGGATGCCGATATGCACGGGATTGTGAACGATATGCCGGTGCGGGTCAGTTCACGGCGCGGCCAGATTGTGCTGCGCGCCACGGTGACCGAACGCTCGACTGTAGGGCTGCTGTTCATCCCGTTCCACTTTGCCGAGGCGGCCGCCAACCTGCTAACCAATGATGTTCTCGACCCACAAGCGCTGATCCCTGAGTTCAAGGCTTGCGCGGTACAGGTCTTCCCGGCCCAGACCAACGAGCTGCCGAACCCGCAGGTCATGCGCCAACGCGGAAGGGGCTGATCAGGTCATTGCTGGCAACGCTGCACAGCGCATCAAGGTTTCTGCCCGAATTGCTAAATTAATTTCTCTATCGTTCCGCCTGCATGGTATAATATTTGCCGTTGCTGGGTAAGAACGCCAGTCTGGTTGAAAATTATGAGCAGGCGGGAAATCAGACCACCGGATGGGGGCTTGCAATTTTTGCAAGTTGGGCGGTGTTTCTCACTGACTTGATATGATAATATTCAACCAATCGTCATGCGCAAGGTAAAAATCGATTTTTGTGTTTCGCAGATGGACGGCGCTTCTGGCATTACCAGCATCGTCGAAAAACCAACTATTGATTACCTGGTCAGCATGTGCTTTTACATCTTTGAACCCAGGGTGATTGGCTATATCCCAAAAGGGAAATACCTGGAATTTCCCGATCTCATCCAGATGTTGTTGGTTGCCGGGGAAAAGGTGGCTGGTTATTCTTTTGACGGCTACTGGCAAGATCTGATCTGGGCTGCGCGGATGATTATGAGCAGGCTGCAATGGATTTTGAGAATATGCGCAGCCAATTTCTACCCGAGCAGCAAATGTCTGATCAGGTTCGTACCTGATCAAGAATCAATATAATTTAAACAATCCTTGCCGGAGCATGACATTGTTATTACGCTTATCGATCATGCCTGGGCAAGTTCAGAGATTGCAAATATTTTTCCAATGGCGCAAAAATAAATTCAAGGGCGATGATGATGCCATATTTAGCATCTGGCAGGCATCGGTTATGCAATTCGTTTCCCCCCTGATACCCAGGTTAGCCTGCCCCTTCTGCGTCAATAACACTCTGCTAGTTTCGGAGTAACCTATGGATTGGAAAGACAAAGTCGTGCTGATCACCGGCGGTACTGGTTCGTTCGGTAAAAAGTTTATTAAGGCCCTGTTAGCGGAAAAACATCCCAAAAAAATTATCGTCTTCAGCCGCGATGAGCTCAAGCAGCATGAGATGCGTGTGGCGGGTTATGAGCATTTGTCGCTGCGCTACTTCATTGGCGATGTGCGTGATCGTGAGCGGTTGGTACGCGCCATGCATGGTGTCGATATTGTTGTACATGCTGCTGCGCTCAAGCAGGTGCCGGCTTGCGAATACAATCCCATGGAAGCTGTCAAGACCAATATCATTGGCACATCCAACGTGCTCGAAGCTGCTTTGGATGCTGGCGTGGGGAAAGTGCTGGCCCTCAGCACCGATAAAGCCGTAAGCCCGGCCAACCTTTATGGTGGCACCAAGCTGGTCGCTGAAAAATTGGTGATTCAATCCAATGCTTATGCAGCCGGGACTTCGACCCGTTACTCATGCGTGCGTTACGGCAACGTGGTTGGTTCGCGCGGTTCGGTTGTGCCACTCTTCTTGAAACAAAGGAAGTCTGGTCGTATTACCATCACGGATGACCGTATGACCCGTTTTTGGCTTTCGCTTGAACAGGGGGTACACTTTGTGATGGACTGTATCGAGCAGATGGAAGGTGGCGAGGTGTTCGTTCCGAAGATTCCAAGCACAAAAGTGATCGATCTTGCCCGCGCCATCGCGCCTGATGCCCAGATTGATATCATCGGTATTCGCGCTGGCGAGAAACTGCACGAGGATCTGCTCTCCGCTGATGAAGCTCGGCACACCATCGAACTGGAACGAATGTACGTTGTCCAGCCCGCCGAGGCGGTTTGGTTTGGGTATTCGTGGAAAGAAAAAGGCCAACCGGTTCCAGAAGGTTTCTCTTATACCAGCGATAATAATACCGAATGGCTGGATGTGCAGGGTATCAAGCAGTATATCGCCCCATTTGAAGAAGCTTTCGCCATTGGAGCCCTGGACGGTTAGCGACTCATAAAAATATTAAAGACTACTTGCCAATCGGAGTATGTCCAATCATCTCTGTAACATTGAAGTGGCGGATTCCCGCATTCGCGATGCGGGTTTTATCCTTGCTTTTAATCGCATCTACGATCTCCGTATGTTCATGCAGTACCATTCCCATTTTATCTGGATTGAGGCGAATGAACATGAACATTTGTTTCCCTGTCATCTGGCAAAGCGCGTTGATAAATACCGGGAACAGAGAATTGTGAGTAGATTCTGCGACCCGCAGATGAAACTCCAGATCAAAACGGCTAAATAAATCCACATCGTCTCTGCACTGTTCCATTTTGTCCAGCGCTTCATAAATGGATTGGAAATCTTCCACTGTGGCTTTTTCTGAAGCGATATCAAATACTGCCAGTTCAAGCCTGGTGCGCGCCTCCACGATGTCAATAAAATTAGTGCGATAACTGTTTTGATTTTTAAGCAGCATGGTTTCCAGGCGATTTACCACTTTTTCATTTTCCAGGTTTGCCACATAAATGCCTTTGCCGGGCTTTATTTCCAGTAAGCCTTTTTCTGATAACGAGCGCAAGGCTTCTCTGAGTACATTTCTACTGACACCATACTGTGCCGACAGTGTTCGCTCGGAGGGGAGCTTGTCCCCGGTAGACATATTCTGAATGGTTTTTTCGATTTGATTGGAAATATTGTCATACAAAAATTGTGGCATAAAGTATCCTTTGCGTGCCTGGAATTTATTGGCAAATTCCTGGTTAGTCACGGATCATTATCTACTTATGATGAATATAACGAAGGTGTGGCTTTATAACATGGTTTGAGCCGATTTATACCCTTTCCGGCATTTTAGAATTTGAAGCGAATTTAATCCGGCAGATTCATCCAAAATAAATATAACTAAAAATCCAATGAACGATTATACGCTCGGAAAGTATTCTTGCGCAAGTAAACGGAATAACATACCGGACGATAACCGCCTGTAATCCACAAGTCTGCTGGGGAATAGTGACAGTTTCATTTCAATTACGAATCAGCCTGTGTAAATTTTCTTCAAACGTGCTACACTATGCGCGTAGTGATTATTTTGTTATCGTATGGAGAAAAATATGGCAGAGTCTGCTGCTGTCACTGCGCACATTACCGCAAATACTACTATTGCCCCAGCGGTTAATGCGTATGAAGTTTATTTAAATGACCAACATCGTTCGCCCTATACCGTCAAGGCATTTCTTTCAGATTTGCGCTTGATGACTAATTATTTCTCGCCGGATCGCGCTCTGGGCGATATTACCACCAATGATCTGAATAAGTTTTTTGAGTGGATGCAGAAGGAAAGGGGTGTGCCTTGCAGCCCAAAAACATTAGCGCGCCGTATCACCACCATCAAGTCATTTTTTCGCTGGCTGTATAAAAACGCCACCCTGGTGCTTGATCCTGCCGAGCGGGTGGTGCAGCGTTCTGTGATGAGCCCGCTGCCTGAGATCCTGAGCGAAGATGAGATCCAGGCGATTACCCTGGCTGCGGATCGTTACCGCCGCAAGGCCAAACCTGATGCCCGTCCCTATACTTTGCTTTACCTGATGCTCACCACCGGCATGAAAAAAAGGGAATGCCTGGGTATTCACCTCAACCATCTCGACTTTCAATCACCCGACGGCCCGATCCTTTTTATCCGTTATGCCGCTCCCATCAGCCGTTACAAGGAGCGTAAACTGCCCCTGGCTGAAGAGTGGCTGCAGGCTTATGAAGAATACGTTGCGCAGTATAAGCCGACGGAGGCCTTGTTCCCCTGGTCTCCCCGCCGGTTGGAATATTTGCTGGAAGACATCGGCAAGGATGCCGGCCTCAACAAGCATCTGTCCTTTGACATGTGCCGTTGGACTTATGCGCTTTCGGAATACCGGCGCGGTGTTGAAAATGATAGGATTCGTCAGAATCTGGGTGTTTCAAAAATCCAGTGGCGCGAATTAAACTTGAAGTTGAAGCAAATGGTGACAATCGCTGAATAAAATGGGGCAGGTTATCAACCTGCCCCGTTTTTATTCAGCTCAATTTTTATGATCCGGCGGGTCTTGTCTGTGATCTTAAATCGTTCTGACAGGCGCAGCCCGGCCACCCAGGCGATCTCAGCGCCGACGCACACCACCGGCCAGCCCGCCCGCATTCTCCGGGGGATTTTCAGGTTGATAAATAATTCGGCCAACTTTATTGTTTGGCGCGGCATACCGAGCGGCTCAAACCTGTCGCCGCTGTGGTAGCCACGGATGTGTATCCGGTCAGTGGAAAGACCAGCATCCAGCCATGCAGTAAATCGTTGCGGGTTTTCAAGCACGTTGGTAAAACCCTGGTCCGTTATTTCCTCGGCGTTGAGCACCCATCCATTTCCGAGCGGCGTCTGTCCGCTGGTGATCTGGAATGGCGCGTTGATCTGGGGCCATTCGCACGGCAGTCCTTGCTCATCACAGGTCACATATAATTGATTGCCTTCCACCAGTGTTTTCATCCCACCAGCAATGTCAACGGGTTTGAGCGCGGCCGCTCTGCCGAGGGCCATAAAATCCACGTCTCTTTCACCCGGGTTAAGCAGATAGGCGGCTTTGCGGAATAGGTTCCGGCGCAGCGGTAGTGACAGCTCGCTCAGCGCTGGCAGGCTAAAGCAGATATAGCCCTGGCCCACGCTGCTGACGGTTTTTTGCCAGGCGCTCTCCACTACTTCCTCCAATAATTGATAATCGCCCTGCAGTACCAGGGCTGTTTTCACCAAAGATTGGCGAATTTGCGGATTGTAGTGCTCCAGGGCGGGTAAAAGTTCGTGGCGCAGCTGGTTGCGAAAATACAGCGTGTCGGTATTGCTGGTGTCGATGCGCGCTTCCAGATTATGTTCGCGGCAGCAGGCTTCGGTGTCCGCGCGGGTCCAATCCAACAAGGGGCGTGTGATCGGAATTTCAGTGTCAAAGGTCGGCAGGATCACGCGGGCGGACATCCCACGCAGACCGGAAAGCCCGGTGCCGCGCAGGATATGCATCAGCACAGTCTCGGCCTGGTCATCGGCAGTGTGCCCAACCGCCACTGCTTGCGCCCCGATTTTGCGAGCCTCGCGGAACAGGAAGCGGTAGCGCAGTTCGCGCGCGGCCTGTTCAATGGACAAGCGTTCATTGCGCGCATACGCTGCCACATCGGCAGCTGCGCTTACAAAAGGCAGCCCCAGTTTTTCGGCATAATTTCGCACGAATTCCACGTCTGCATCTGCCTCGGGCCGCAGGCCGTGATTGAAAGTGGCGGCCACAAGCGGCAATCCCAGGCTATGGAGCGAACAGAGCAGGGCAAGCGAATCTGGCCCTCCTGAGACTCCCACCACGATGGGTTTGTCCGCTTCAAAATCGACCCATAATTTCTTCATGCAGGTCTCAAACCTGGTACAACTCTACTAATACGCCGCTGGCGCTTTCAGGGTGAACAAAGGCATAACGCTTGCCATCGGAAGAAGTGCGCGGCTGTTCATTGATCATGCGCACGCCTTTGGCTTTGAGCTGTTCCAGCATCCCGTCGATGTCATCCACCTCCAGGCAAACGTGGTGCATCCCCTGCCCGCGTTTTGTCAGGTATTTGGCGATACCGGAATCAGGCGTGGTGGGTTGGACGAGTTCGATCTCGCTGCCCGCAAGCGGTAAAAAGGCCACCCTGGATTTTTCCACGGGTACGTCGCGCATTTCGTGCAGCTTCAAACCGAGCGCATCCCGCCAGAAGGCGAGAGAATCGTCGATATCTTCGACGACAATGGCGATGTGGTTGATCTTCTTAATTTTTGGCATGGCTTCCTTTTTCAGAGTATCAACTGAGTTTTTATAAATACCATTTTACCCTTAATCGGGCATCCATGTTTCGCTGGTTGTTCTTGTTTTCTGCCAGAAGAAAGCCCAGCAGGCCCCATCATCCCTTCATCATGTCGTGCCCGGAATCAGGATTTAAGAACTAGTTAGGACATTTGCTGATCGCGCAAAAATGATAGTAAGGTCGACCCCACCAATGTTAATGGGCGTAAATGACTTGCCTCGTTAATAAATTTCTTATAAAATTCTTTTTAACCACAGATAGGCGTCAGGTAAAATAGAACCTGAAAACTTTCATAAAATTTCAATGATATTGTCTAATCGAACACTACAAAAATAAACCAATTTTTATTTCATCTGAGGAGATACCGAAAATGGATCAGGCCGATCAAACCCCCGCACTGGAAAATTCGCAGTCATTTTCCTTCAAAGCAGAGACGAAGCAATTACTGAACATTTTGATTCACTCCCTTTACAAAGATAAGGAAGTTTTTCTCAGAGAGCTGCTCTCAAACGCTTCCGACGCGCTTAATCGACTACGCTTCGAAATGCTCACCAACAACGCCGTGCTTGATCCCGAGGCTGAGTTGTGCGTGCGCATCTCGGTTGATAAGGATGCCAGGTTGATTACCATTCGTGATACCGGCATCGGCATGAACAAGGACGAGATGATCGAAAACCTGGGCACGATCGCCCAGTCTGGCGCAAGGAAATTCTTGGAAGCCGCCAAGGAACAAAAGGCTGATTTCTCGCAAGTTATCGGCCAGTTTGGGGTCGGTTTTTATTCTGTTTTCATGGTGGCCGAATGGGTCAAGGTGAACTCACATTCCTTCAACCCGGACGCAGAGCCGGTCACCTGGTATGCCACCGGTGAAGATAATTTCCAGGTTGCTCCAGGGGACAAAACTGATCGTGGTACCTCCATTGAGATCAAGCTTAAAGAAGATGCGGCCGAATTTGCCAATGATTACCGCCTGAAAGAAGTCATCCGCAAGCACTCTGACTATATTGGCTTTCCGATTTACATGGGCGAGGAAAAGGACCAGGTCAATAAGCAGACCGCCATCTGGCGCACATCCAAACAGGATGTCACGACTGAACAGTATAATGATTTTTACCGCCAGTTGACCCTCGATTTTGAAGAGCCGCTGATGCAGATTCATTATGTGACCGATGCGCCTGTGCAGATTTATGCGCTGTTGTTCGTATCTGGAAAGTCTGAGCGGGCTGTGTTTTCACTGCGCAAGGACGATGGCCTCAAATTGTATTCCCGCAACATCCTGATCGATGAGTATTCCAAGGATCTCCTGCCTGAATATCTGCGCTTTGTCCAGGGCGTGGTCGATTCGGAAGACCTGCCCTTGAATGTCTCGCGTGAAACAATCCAGGCCAGTGGTATGATGGCGCGTCTCAAAAAGGTGCTGACCGGGCAGGTCACCCGCGAACTGGAAAACCTGGCAAAGAATGATGCTGACAAATACGAGCTATTCTGGAAAGAGTTTGGCGCCTTCTTAAAGCAGGGCGTGGCAGCCAATCAGCCGGACGCGGAGAAGATTTATCCCTTACTGCGTTTCAAGACCAATCTTAAACCGGAAAACTGGTCATCTCTGGAAGATTACGTTGGGCGCATGCCGGCCGAACAGAAGACGATCTACTTTATTCTCGGCGAAGAGGTCAAGTCGGCGCTGCGCAGCCCGCATCTTGATTATTTCCAGAATAAAGGCACTGAAGTTTTGCTGCTAACCGAGCCGATTGATTCGTTCATGCTGATGGGTTTGCACAAGTACAAAGATTTCGAATTGAAAAACGTGGCGATGGCAGATGAAGCCGCCGCTGCCAAACCGACTGATGCCGAGGAAGAAAAAAACAAGATTGCCGATGTGGATTTCGGTTCCCTGGTGGAAAGCTTCAAGCTGGTGCTGGGCGAGCGGGTGACGGATGTGCGCAGCAGCGCCAGGTTGTCACAATCGGTGGCACGCCTGGTCGAGCCGGAAGGCAGCCTTAACCCTGAAATGCAGCGCGTTTATAAATACCTGGGCAAGGATTTTGAAGTCTCGAAGAAGATTCTGGAACTGAACCAGTCCCATCCGATCTTGAAGAGCCTGGTGAGCCTGGATACTGAGTCAGCCTTGAAGAATCTCGTGATTGAGCAAATCTATGACAGCGCCTTGTTGGTGGAGGGGCTGCACCCCGACCCATCCAGCATGGTGGCACGCGTGCAGGAACTGATGCAGGCGGCGCTTTCCAATCCGGGATCCGTTTCGCAAGACCCCGCTTAGAACCATCGTTCGTTTAACCCAACACAGGGTAAAAATGGTGTTTTGCCGCCATTCTTACCCTGTGTTTTTTGTATTTAATCCATCGTCTGTTCAGTGCATCTCCAGATCTGCACCCCGCTTGGCAGTTCTGGCAGCGGCAGGCTGCCGCCCTCCACCCGGCTGGTTTGCCCGCTGAATATTTCCGTAAAGCTGCAGCCATTCGAGATGGCGCCGTGGGCAACCGGTAAAAGCCCGGCAGGCTGCGGTTCGGCACCCCGGTTGCCTGTCACGATGATCTGCTCCTCATCGCTATCCCGTAAATAAGCCAGCGTGTTTTCTCCGATTTGCAGCACCTGGAAGCCGCCGTCGATCAGGGCCGGAGAACTGCGCCTCAGTTTGATCAGCGCCTGGTAGAAGCTGCGCAAGTCCGTGTTCCATGTGCTCGCATCCCAATTCATGCAGTTGCGCGCTTCCAGGCTGTCTGCTCCGCTCAGACCGATCTCATCACCGTAGTAAATGCACGGCGTGCCAACATAGGTCATCAACAGCGCCACTGCCAACCGGTTAAGCGCCTGGTTATGGCCCAGGTTATTGATGATGCGGGCGGTATCGTGTGAGCCCAGCAGGTTGAACTGTTGGCGGGCAATCACCCACGGGATGGCCGCGCGGCTGGCCTGCCAGGAATCCACCAGTGCCTGTGTGGGCCACGGCATGTTGGATTCAACCTGGTTGGGTTGGGCATGCTGGCTCACATGAAAATGACTCAACCAGTATTCAACCGGTTGTGAAAAACCGGCGTAATTCATGGATGCATCCAGTTTGTCACCCTGGAGCTGCGAGCTGCTGTCAAAAAAATTCTCTCCCAACAAGTACGCTTGCGGGTTTTCCTGCTTGACCGCCTGGCGGATGCCTTCCCAGACCTCGGTTTCGAGCTGATCCTTGCCGTGACGAGCCAGCATGTTGGCGACATCCACGCGCCAGCCATCAATCGAGTAGGGCGGCTTGAGCCAATGCCTGAAGACTGAATCATCTCCGGCGTAGATGGTCTCACGTAGTTTCTGGCTGCGGTAGTTGAGCTTCGGCAGGCTGCGCACCCCCAGCCAACATTCATAGTCATTGGGGTGGTGGTGAAAGCTGAAGTATTCTGCGGTGGGTGCGCGCGGGTCTTGCTGGGCAGCTTTGAACCATTCATGTTCCATCCCGCAGTGGTTGGGAACAATATCAACGATAAAGCGCATCCCGCGCTGCGCGGTTGCTTGGCGCAGCGAGATTAACGCCGGGTTGCCCCCCAGGTGAGGATCAACATTGAAGTAATCGGTGACATCGTAGCGATGATTGCTGTATGCGCTGAAGATTGGGTTAAAGTAAATGGCATTCACGCCCAGGTCGGCCAGGTAATCCAGGTGATTCTCCACCCCGGGGATGTCTCCGCCGTAAAATTCGACCATCGCCTGCGGCCATCCGCTTTGTTTCTCGCCCCAGCGCCGTGAACTGGAAGGCAGGCCGTGGTATTCATATTCGCCATCGCGGACGCTGTTGGTTGGGTCGCCATCTGCGAAGCGATCCGGGAAGATCTGGTAGAAGACACTTTCTCGCACCCAGGAAGGGGCGGTGTAATCCGCCAGCAGGCGGAAATCCTCCGCATCAGTGGGCAGGTACCGGTGCAGCCCGGTGCCGTTGTACCACCAGGCCCCGTCTTCGCAAAAAATCAGGAAGCGGTAAGCACTGACCGGCATACTGATCTTGAAGCTGGCTTGCCACCAGGCGCAGTTTGAAGATGTGTGTGCTGCCGGTTTGCTCATTTCGATAAAAAGTTGTTCCCCATCCGGGCAGGTGCGGAAGAGTATGCGTTGGATGGGCGCTTCTTTTCTGGCACGCAGTCGGATGGTGACATCATCGCCAATCTGCAAATCCGGGCCCGGTGCGCCGTGCGTTTTGCGCACGTAGCGGCTGGAGCCATCGTGGTGGATCGATAAATGGGTTGCTGTCTGATCTATAAACATCATGGTCGCTTTCTGTAATTGTTAATTATTCTTTCGTCATGTAAAAATAAAACCTTCAGAGTCAATCTGAAGGTTTTATTTGTGGAGATGGCGGGAATCGAACCCGCGTCCGAAAGAATCGACCACCGAAAATCTACGAGCGTAGCGGATTGTTTGTGTCGCCACAGGGAATACAACCTGCAAAACTCACCTGCGGCCATTCACTAAGACCCTAGAGCCCTCTTTCGCACCGTTAGTGACGTGGCGGTGCGGCACTCAGCCATTTTGACGCCCACTCGTTCGCCGGGCAGAGAGCGGGAACGGTGAACGCCGCCTCATTTGAGACGGGCCGTGTTTACTCTCTACTGCTTATTAGGCAGCGAGGGGCATAGCGGCGTAGGAAGTGCGATTGGCACTTGATTTTTTGTGCGGATTTTCCGAGTTCGGCACCTCTCGGCTCGCATTCCGGAGCCAGCCTCCCCCGTCGAAGCCTGGCATCCCCAGATGCACATTCAATTCCATTATAGCACAACCGATAAGGTATATGCATTAATTTTCCTTAAAAACCAGCCCGCACCTCTCCACACGCGCGCCATCGTAGGGCACCTGCAGGGCATCCAACACCTCTTCGGGTCTGCCGGTGGCGCCCTCGCGTGCGGTTAACTGCATCCACAGGCGCGGATGGCCTTCGGCATCGGCTTCGTCCAGGCGCAGCGTCTCGATCAGCGGGCGCAGCTCGTAGGGCTTGCCCCGGCGTTCGCGCGGCAGCGAGGCGGCTGCCAGACAGGCGGAAATGTGTTCATCCAGCTCAACCAGGTCGATCTGATCGAAAAATGTCACCTGGTATTCGGCCGAGAGCAGCTGTGTTTGCATGGGCGGGCTTTTTTCATCGATATGCGCCACGTTCAAGATTCCCAGCCCGGGCGGCACTGCTTTTTGCAGGCGCGGCGGCAGGCTTTCAAGATCCACAGCTTCATCCACCCATAGATCCACCAGCTCGCAGCGTGAAGAAAACCCGAGCGGCAGGGCGGAGGCCAGTTGAATTTTGGGTTGTGGGTGAAAACCCTGGCTGTACATCAGAGCCAGGTTGGCGCGGCGCGTGGTGCGCTCCCACATCTTGTGCAGGTCGAGATGACCGATATAGCGCAGGGCGCCGGTTTTTGAAAAAGTGACACGGATTCTCATAATGCCTTTCTTATTCTTGCGCCAAGCCATCCGCCAATGGGGCAAATAACGATGGAGAACAACATTCCCGGCAGGCCAATCACCAGCGGGTTAAAATCATCGCCGGGGCGGGCAGCCAGCCACAAATATCCCAGGATGACGGCAACGACCAGCCCGGCCATCAGCCCCGTGGCAGGGCCCTGCCTCAGCCGTGAAATCCCGGCTAACAGGCCGACGCCCAAAGCCGCCAGCGCCAGGAAGATCAGCGGGATGACAGTTGGCAGTGCGGCTTTTTGACTAAACAGTGTAGTTAATAACACTGAGGTCATGAAGATCAATACACCGGCAGGTAGGCCGGCAATCAGATCCCATGCCATGATGCCAGGTGTCAGGCCCAGCTTGCGGGCCGGTTTCTGGGGGGTTGTTTTTGGCTCCCTCGAAGAAGTCATGCTGTCTAAAATCCTTGCCCGTGCAGAACCGGGTACTTTAAAAGTCCGCGCCTGAACCAGGCTGAGTGATCCAATGACCGATTTCTGCGCGATGCTTCCGGTAACACTCGAAAGTGATCTGGCTGATACGTGCTAGAAAAAGATGCCGGGTAAGCAGTTCATCGCTCATATCGTCCACCGCACTTATGATGGCGTTGAAGGCATTTACTTCCTGGGCTACCACTTCTTCAAGCGGAACGCGTTTGTATTTTGCGATGACCCATTCATCTGAACTTTCAACATCCTGAAAATCTGATGAAAAATCAGGATGGCCGTACCTTTTCAGGAAATCATTAAATTCCGTCGTTGTCCGCGCGGGCTGGTGATTTTCACCCAGGATGACTTCATGCATTCGGTCGGCGATATATTGTTCGTTCGCCAGCACATGGGCAATCATATCTTTCACTGACCATTTGCCGCAAACACCGGGCATGGTCATGCGGCCTGAAAAGCCGATCTGGTTGAGTAATAGTTCAAACTGATCGCGTTCCGCCAGCAGGGTGAAGATGAACTGCCGCTTACGCACCTAATCCCCTACCACCGGCAGGCTCAATTCAACTTTTCGATTGGGGTTTTTTATTTCAGGGCACTTCCAGTAGTCGCCCGGGTTTTCACGGCGCAGGTCGTTGAATTTTGGCAGGATGCCGCAGGCAAAGCAGTGCTCGCGACAGTCCACCCGAATCTGGCCTTCCAGTGATTGACGGAAATCCTGGAACAGGAAGTTTTTTCTTACCGCGGCGGTGATGTGATCCCAGGCAAAAATCTCGTCTGTGCGGCGCGGGCGGTGGGTGTAAAACCCGGCCTCCAGGCCATGTTCTTCAAAGGCGGCTTGCCAGATGCCGTAGCGCCGTTCTTCCTGCCAGGCGTCAAACTTGGCCCCGTTGAGCCAGGCGCTGTAGACCACATCGCTGATATGCCGGTCGCCGCGTGCGAGCCAGGCTTCCAGCATGGTATCTTCTGGCGAAGTCCACGACAGCTTGATGTTTTTATCGCGCAGCTCGCGCTTGAGCAGGTTTTGTTTGAGAGTGATTTGCTCCATCGTGTCACACGCCACCCATTGAAAGGGGGTCTGCGGTTTGGGCACAAACGTACTGACCCCGGCATTGATCTTGGCCTTGAAACCGATTTTTTTACGGCCTTCTGCTAGAACGCGTTTGCACAGATCAGCGATGGCTTGCACGTCTTCGAGCGTTTCGGATGGATGCCCGATCATAAAGTACAGCTTGATGGTAGTCCAGCCGCGGCTGTAGATTTCACGCGCGGTTTCCAGCAGTTGGTCATCCGGAATGAACTTGTTAATGATACGGCGCATGCGTTCAGTGGCCGCCTCGGGCGCCAGGGTGAACCCGGTCCCGCGCCTGTCGCGCAGTTTATCCATCAAATCCACCGAAACGGTTTCGATGCGCAGGGATGGCAGCGAAATGGCCAGATGCTTTTCGGCGAAATGATCGCCAACCGCGGTTACCAGTTCCAGGATATGGGAATAGTCCGAAGATGAAAGTGACAGCAGCGCCAGCTCCTCAAAGCCGGTGTTGCGGATGGCTTCATCCGCGGCCTGGACAACTTCCTGCACCGAGCGTTCGCGTACCGGGCGGTTGATCATCCCGGCATGACAGAAGCGGCAGCCGCGTGTGCAGCCGCGCATGATCTCGATCGAAACCCGGTTGTGGACGGCTTCGATGTTGGGGACGATGAAGCTGGTTGGCGGCGGGGGCAGCTTCGCCACCATGCGCTTGGTGACGACTTTTGGCGCTTCGGGGATTGTTGGGTTGACCGATTCGATCGTGCCATCATCCAGGTAGGAGACTTCATAGAAACAAGGCACATACACACCGGGGATGCGCGCCAGTTCACGCAGCAGGTTGGCGCGTTGTTCCGGTCCGCCCAGGCTGGCTGCCGGCTCGGGAGAAGCTGCCGCGCGGAAGCGCTCGACCACATCAATGATGTCGTGGATGACTTCTTCGCCTTCGCCGATCACAAAGGCATCGATGAAAGCATGCATCGGTTCCGGGTTCATGGTGGAATGTCCGCCCGCGATGATGATCGGGTGGGTTTCGTCGCGCCAGGCCGATTTGACCGGGATGCCGGCCAGATCCAGCACGTTCAGGGCATTGGTATAGAGAGTCTCATAGGGCAGCGAAAACCCGATGATATCAAAGGCGGCCAGCGGGTGATAGGTCTCCAGCGAATACAGCGGGATGCCGTTGGCGCGCATCTGCTCTTCCATGTCTCGCCAGGGAGCATAGGCCCTTTCGGCCAGGGCGTCATCGCGTTGATTGACCTGATCGTACAGGATCTTCAACCCGACGTTGGAAATACCGATGTCGTAAATGTCGGGAAATACCAGTGCCACCTTGGTGCGTGCCTGGTCCCAATCTTTGACAGTGATATTCATCTCACCGCCCACATAACGGCCCGGTTTGGTTACTTTTAAAAGGATCTGGTCGAGCTTACGCTCAATTTCGGCAGGAGTCATCATAGACCAGATTATACCCGCCACTGGCCCGCCGCAACACTGATTTTTGTCACAAATTTGGAGTGAAATACTCTGATAAATTATTCCGGGAACAAGGGCTCCAACTGCTTGCCCTGCAGTATCAATTTTTCACATTCCAAAGGCGTAAGCGCCGTAAAGTTTTCGCAGGCTTTCAGCACCATTGGCAGAATACGGGTGTCGCCGACCGTGCACAGGCCCGTCACATCGTAGGATAGCGCAAAGTTGACAGCGTTTTGGATCTCATCCATGCCATCAAAGGGTTCATACCAACAGGTGGCGGTTTTTGGTTTGTCGCCCCACGGGCCGCGTGTGATTGTCTTGATCACCATCGTGCCGACATCCTTGCTGCGGCATGTCGCGATCAATTCCTCAGTGTTTTTTCGATACACCGGAATGGACATCTGAGCGTAGTTGAGCGGGAAGAGGATCGAATCGAAGTCGAAACGTCTGAGGGCCTCGAGATAAATGGCTGGCGCGTTGATGCCATGACCTGTGATCCCGATGAAGTTTGTCAGTCCCTCGTCGCGAGCCTGCACGACTGCCTCGAGCGCCCCGCCGCGCATGGTCACCTGGTCCAATTCTTCCATGCTGGTCACGGCGTGCAGCTGGTAAAGGTCAAACGATTTGGTTTGCAATCGTTTGAGCGAGGCCTGCATTTCATTCCAGGCGCCCTCCCGGCTGCGCTCCGTGGTTTTGCAGCCCAAAAAGAACCGCTTGCGCTCGTTCAGCATCCACGGGCCAATCCGTTCTTCGGCCTGTCCATAGGAAGGCGCTACATCAATGTGGTTGATCCCGGCAGCGATGACCTGTTCCATCACCTGATCGGCTTCCGGCTGTGAAATCTCTCCAAAAGCCGCCCCGCCAAAGATGGCGACCGTGCTGAAATGTTGTGTGCGCCCAAACCGTCGTTTTTCCATTTATGCTCCTGCGGCTTTAAAGGCCGCGCTGACAATGCCCTGGGCTTCATCGATGACGCGGTTGAGATGGGCATCGTCGATAAAGCTCTCAGCATAGATTTTGTAGATTTCCTCGGTGCCGGAAGGGCGCGCCGCGAACCAACCATTCTCGGTGACGACCTTCAACCCGCCGATGGAAGCGTTATTGCCGGGGGCCCTGGTCAGCCGGGCAGTGATGGTTTCTCCGGCCAGGGTTTCTGCAACAACATCTTCCGGCGATAAATTTTTGAGCACATTTTTCTGGGCTGAGTTTGCAACAGCGTCAATTCGTTTGTAACACGGGCTGCCGAAGCGTTCCTCCAGGGCCTTGTAGTGCAGACCGGGATCCTTGCTGGTCACCGCGGTAATTTCGGCCGCCAGCAGGTTAAGCAGGATGCCGTCTTTATCGGTTGTCCAGACCGTTCCGTCCTTGCGCAGGAAGGAAGCCCCGGCGCTTTCCTCGCCGCCAAACCCAAACGAGCCGTCCACCAGACCATCCACGAACCATTTAAAGCCCACCGGCACCTCGGCCAATTCGCGCCCGAGCGCTTTCGCTACTCGGTCGATCATTGAGCTGGATACCAATGTTTTCCCCACCCTGGCATCCTTGCGCCAGCCGCTGCGCTGCTGGAATAGATACGAGATGGCAACTGCCATGTAATGATTGGGGTTCATCAGCCCGGCAGTTGGCGTGATAATACCGTGCCGGTCAGCATCAGGGTCGTTACCGAATGCGATCTCAAAATCATTTTTCAGGCGGATGAGTCCCGCCATCGCATACGGGGAAGAGCAGTCCATACGGATCTTGCCATCATGGTCCACACACATAAAGCTGAAGGTCGGGTCAATCGCGCGGTTGACAACCGTGATGTTCAATTTGTGCATCTCGGCAATGATATCCCAATAGCCGACCGATGCGCCTCCCATCGGGTCTACGCCAATGCACATCCCGGATGCGGCCAGTTTATCCATTTCGATGACATTGGTCAGATCCCGCACATACGGGCTGGCGAAATCATACAACTGGGTGGTTTCGCGCTGCAGGGCCTGTTTGAGCGGGATGCGTTTGACTGCTTTTAATCCATCCCGCAAAATCTGATTGGCACGCGCCTGGATTCCATTGGTGATCTCCGGCCCGGCGGGACCGCCGTTGGGCGGGTTGTACTTGAAACCACCGTCCGTTGGCGGGTTGTGTGAAGGAGTGATCACCACGCCATCTGCCAAACCGGTTGTGCGCCCGCGGTTGTAACTCAGGATGGCATGTGAAATCACGGGCGTAGGCGTGTATATCTGTCCGGATGGAATGCGGATCTGCAGACTGTTGGCGGCAAACACCTCGATGGCAGTCGCTTCGGCGGGCTCGCTGAGCGCGTGGGTGTCTTTGCCGATAAACATCGGGCCGCTGATGCCCTCTTTTTGGCGGTATTCGCACAGCGCCTGGCAGACTGCCAGGATGTGATCCTCGTTAAAACTGGCTGCTGCGGGCGTTGATGTGCCGCGATGTCCGGATGTGCCAAAAGAAATCTGCTGGGCAATGTCTGCGGCGTCGGGATGTTCGGTATAGTATGCTGAGACTAGTTTGGGGATATTGGTGAACAATTCGCGCGGAGCGGGCTGTCCTGCCAGTGGATGTGTGGACATGGTGCCTCCAGGGTAGCGTGTATTTGGGATTAAATCTGGAAAACTTTCTCGTGCAAATCAAACCGGGAGTTCAATTGGGATGAGATCAAAAGAGGTATACCATTTTCTCAATAGGGGAAAATCCGGGTTCTCTGGTAATTTCCGTGATAAAACTTTTTGAAACGCCTCATGCTGGATACCGGGACGGTAGACCGATCTTTTTTGTAAGGGAAGTGCAAATGGTTCATCGGCACTTTCGGTGCTATTCGGAACCCCGTAGCATTCGGGCTGGCGTTGGTTTTTGCGTGGCCGATGATTCTTTGGCAAACGAAAGCTTTGCAGCTTTCAAAGTGCAATGCCTGGAAATATTCCTAATTGTAGCTGTTTTCCCTGATATTGTGATGTATATTTTCGCTGATTTACACTATAATTTTAATTACCGGAGCGCATAATCCTGTCCGCTGCGCTTATTTTTCTCGCTTACCCAACCAGACCACCACGGAAGGTAGTGTATGAGCAGTCCTCTGATCACCATCGAACGCTTCCTGTTAAGCCAGCAGCCTGAATATGCCAAGGGCGACCTGACCACCTTGTTCTATGATATTGCCCTGGCAGCCAAGATGATTGCTACGCAAACACGCCGGGCTGCGCTGCTGGATGTGCTCGGTTACGAAGGCACCACCAACATACAGGGCGAGCGCCAGCGCAAGCTGGATGTGTATGCCGATGACATCATGTTCAAGTTAAATGATCACACCGGCCGCCTGTGCGCCATGGTCTCGGAAGAGCGTGATGATTGGATCCGCATCCCGGAGAATTATTCCAAAGGCCATTATGTGATGGTGTATGACCCGTTGGATGGCTCCAGCAACATCGATACCAACGTGACGATCGGAACAATCTTCGGGATCTTCAGGGTGCTGGATGATGGCAACCGCGGCCGCTTGGAAGACTGCCTGCGCTGTGGGCGGGATCTCGTCGCTGCCGGGTATATCATTTATGGCACAAGCACCATGTTTGTGTACAGCGCCGGCGCGGGTGTGCACGGTTTTACCCTGGATCCCGAGATTGGAGAATTTTTGCTGACGCATGAGAACATGCGCTTCCCTGAAAACCCCGCCTATTACAGCCTTAACTTTGGCTCGTACCGTTCCTGGGAGCCAGAAGTGCAGCAGTATGGCGATTGGCTGCAAACCATCACTGAACCGCGGCTTTCACAGCGTTACATCGGCTCCCTGGTGGCGGATTTCCATCGCAACTTGTTGTATGGTGGGGTTTACGGCTACCCGGGGGAGGTTAACCTGCCAAATGGCAAAATCCGCCTGTTGTATGAAGCCGGTCCACTGGCTTTCCTGGCGGAACATGCTGGCGGTTACGGCTCCAACGGTAAGATGTCTCTGTTGGATATCAAGCCGGACGGCCTGCACCAGCGTACCCAGGTCTTCATTGGAAATCGTTCCCTGGTCGAAAAGGCTGAAGAATTTATTCGCAAACAGGATTAGGAGAACTTCGGAAGTCTTTGAGACTTCCGAAGTTTTTACAATAAAACCGGTTGGTAGCTGCTGCGATGCCCATCCAGCAAGACAAATGGGGCTGCGCGATCTGCCACGATGCCCAACTTTCTCAATGTGGAAATATCGCGCAGTTTGCCAACACGGCGAGCCTGCAGGATGGCGTCTGCGCCTTTCGGTCCGATGCCGGGAATGCGCAGCAGCTCGCGTCTTTCGGCCTTGTTGACTTCCAACGGTTTCTCGGCCAGGTTGATTTGGGCCCAGGCCAGCTTTGGGTCGGACGGCAGCGGCAGGTTGCCCGTGCCGCTGAAGGGTAGTTCCTCCAGGTCGAAGCCGTAATCGCGCAGCAGGAAGGAGGCCTGGTACAGGCGATGTTCACGCAGTGGGTCAACCGCAGCTTTGTTTTCTAGCGGCGTATTGGGGATGGGGTGAAACGCTGAAAAGTAGGCGCGCTGCAGGTTGACATTCTTATTCAGCCAGGCGGTTGTCGTCAATAATTCCAGGTCACTCTCATCGGAACCTCCCGCTACGAACTGGGTCACGCTGGAAGGCCAGCGCCCATTCCATGACTTGTTCGGCGGGCTGCTGCGCCGGATCTCATCGATCCAACGCAAAGGCCGCAGCAGCTCCTCCAGGAATATTTTATGCGGCGCCAGGCGCGCCAATCTCTCCGTATTGGGAGCCTCGAGATTTACCGAGACTCGGTTGGCAAGCTGCATGGCGCGTTCCACCTGGGCCTTCTCGGCCCCCGGCATGATCTTGAGATGGATGTAACCGCGGAAACCGAGTTTGGAGCGCAGAATATCGGCTGTGTCGAGCAGTTGATCCTGTGTCCTGACCCCTCCGCCAGCCACGCCGCTGCTCAAAAACAGACCCTGCGCGGCATTGGATCGCGCCAGCGAAACAAACAGGTTGGCGAACTCCTCGGGTTTGAAGGTGGCCCTGCGGAAATCGCGCCCGGCGCGGAAGGGGCAGTAGAAACAATCACGCTCGCAGGCAGAGGTAAGCAGTGTTTTCAGCAGCAGGATCTGCTTCCCGCCCGGCATTTGCGCCGGATGGATGAAATGATCATCCGGATTCACCGGCTTTAAGACCCCTCGCCCAATCCCTGTCGAACAATGTTCCTCCGCCGGTTCAAGACTCATCTGGTCGGATAAAATCTTCAGCCGCGCGATTGGTTCCATGTCTTGATTATAGAACAAATATTCTGCAAGTCAAGAGGCTATTGATTTCTGGACCGGTGGAAATTTGTTCACGCATAAGAGCACGAAGGGACAAATTCAACGAGTATTATTTTTGGTTTTTTGGCAATGCGGTCACATTGGGTAACACTGGGTAACATTGGGTCGCATTCCAGAGGGTAAACCTTCGCTGTTGAAGGTTGTCTGAACTGTGATTTGAAGGGTTGCAAGACTACTCTGATTACCTGAAGCGCATAGCCCGTCTGTGACTATAATGATGATGCCGATGGACCCTCCTTGTTTTTAAGGGGCGAAGTAGTCCTGGTTCTTGTAGGGCAAAGTGTACTGTAATCTATTGGTTTTGGAAAGACTGACGATCATCAGCAATGTTTTTTAGCATTCAATAGCAGGGCGCAGCGCGTTGCGCCCTGCTATTGAGATAGATCATTTTCCGAAAAGTTGCACCGCACCCTTGGCTTAGAACTATCGTTAAGCTGGCAGCCTGTAAACGGTAAGACCAACCTCTCGCGCACGCCCTTTCACCTACTCAGCCAGCGCCTGCCGTGGTAAACAAAAATAGAAATCCCAAACATCAGCACACTCACCAGAAGCAGCAGCGCAGGTTGAAACAATGCCCCTGAGATCAGGCCAACTACTAAAAAGTAACCGTGCGAGATCAGGGCTACTTGCCCGGCCAGCGGGTGAGCGCTATGCAGCAGGCGTGGTCGCAAGAACAGGACTATGCCCAGGGCTGCCAGGAGCGTCACGGCAATGCTGATTTCGTAAAAGGCGCGTGGTATCCAAAAGGCGATCAGCGCATTGGTGAACATGACCCCCAGCAAGCCAATTACCATCGCTCCCAAAGGCGCCAACCAGGCCCCGACCCAGCCCGAACGCCGCCTGATCAGGCGCAGCCCGGCGGAGAATGAGAAAACCACCCAGAACCAGGCCCAAAAGTTGGCAAAAGGAACTCCAAAGTACTGCGCTTGCAAGCCCTGTCCCCAATCCCACATGCCCAGCCGGATGGCAACCACATCCATGGCCAGGTCGATGTTCAGGAGCAGCAGCGCATCCAGGATGGGCCGCGCCCACTCCGGCAAGGAGCTGGCATCGGTATAGGTGCGGACGGCATAGATCATATTGCCCCAGGCCAGGCCAATCGCGAGCGGCACGTCAAAGACCATCAAGGTGAACTGTCCGTACCGGTAAGCGTGCAGTTGTCGAATGGTGGCCAGCTCCAGCAGGACACCGAATAAAATTCCAGCCAATAATTGCCAGATCGCTGCGCCGCCTATTCGCCAGGCATGCCGCAGGCACAGTGCAAACATGATGATAACGATGATTTCAAAGCTAAAGAAAATTGGGTTTGGCATGGCTATCCTGATGTGATGATTGGATGGATGTGAGACGGGTGCTCGTATTACAAGCGAACTATAAAGAGCCTGGGCAACCTGCAATCGTTGTTACTTCCTCAAATGGAACGGGACATCAATGATGGCGCGCGAGACGCCAAGCTTGCGGCGGTCGTACAGCAGCGCCAGGCGCATCAGCGTTGCGGTCTGGTTGTGGAGCAGGTGATGCCACCAACGCACCGGAACGAACTCCGGCAGCAGTACGCTGGCAAGCTGACCATCGTTGATTTCCAGGTCGTTCTGATACAGGTAATCCAGAAATGGGCCGATCAGTGAGCGATATGGTGACGGCACAACCACCAGGGGCACATCCTGTCCCCAGCTAGCCCACTCTTTTTTGAGTTTTCCGGTCAGTTCAGGGTCGGTTTCCACGTAAACCGCCGTGACCTGCTCTGAGATTGAACGCGCGTATAACAGGGCTTCCAGCGTGCCGCGGTGCATGCCGGAAATTGGGATGACCAGGCGCGGTTTCGGAAGCGGCCTGGGGGTATGCTCCAGCCCTTGCAGGCTGAGTTCGCGCGAAACTTCTTTATAGTGCGCATGAATCAGTTCAAACACCAGCACCAGGCACGGGATCAGGAAGATCACGATCCAAGCGCCGTCCAGAAATTTGCTGAATGCGATCACCAGCAGCGCCAGCAGGGTGACCAAAGCCCCAGCGCCATTGATAAGCGCCTTGATGCTCCAGTTGGGGCTGCGCAGCTTGAACCAATGCGCAACCATGCCAGCCTGTGACAGGCTGAAGGCTAGGAAAACACCCACCGCAAACAGCGGAATAAGGGTATGGCTGTCACCATTGAAGCCCACGATCAGGATGCCGGTCAACAGTGCCAGCGCGACGATACCGTTCGAGTAAACCAGCCGGTCACCCAGGTGCGCGAACTGGTTGGGCAGGTGGCGATCGAGCGCCAGCACCGAGGCCAGGCGTGGAAAACCGGCGAAACTTGAATTGGCAGCCACCGAGAGGATCAGCAGTGTGGCAATCTGTACCAAAACGTACAGGAAGCCGTGACCTAAAATGCGGGCGGAGAGCGCCGAAAGGATGGTTTCGTTGGGGGCAGCGATAACGGCCAGGTATTGGGTCAGGCCAATGCTGCCGACAAACAGGCCGCCCATTAAAAAGGCCATCACAATCAGCGTGGTGCGCGCATTTTTTACCTGCGGCGGCTTGAAGGCGGGCACCCCGTTGCTGATGACTTCGATACCGGTCAGAGCGGTGCAGCCAGAGGCGAAGGTGTGCAGGATGATAAACAGTGTGATGGGGGTTTGCGGAAGCGGTGCTGCGCTGGCGAGTTGGCCCGGGCCTTCCCAGACCGCCCGAACCAGACCCGCGATAATCAGCCCGATATAACAGCTAATGAACAGGTAAACCGGGATAGCCATCAGGCTGCCTGATTCTCGCATGCCACGCAGGTTAGCCAGTGTGATCAGGAGCAGAATGAGCAGCGCTATGGGTATGCGGTAGCTCCACAGCCCCGGGAAGGCCGAGGCGATGGCGGCGACACCGGCGGTGAGACTGACTGCTGCGGTGAGCACATAGTCAATCAATAAGGCTGAGGCTGCCACCAGCCCGGGGGTTTGCCCCAGGTTTTTTCTGGCAACCGTGTAAGACCCGCCCCCGGCCGGGTAAGCCGGGATGGTTTGAATGTAAGAAAGCGCTACAATGACCATCAGCGCGGTGATTGCCAGCGCAATCGGCCAGGCATACGTCAGCCCGGCGCTGCCCGCCACCACCAGCCCCAGGTAGATTTCCTGGTTGGCATAGGCGATCGACGAAAGCGCATCCGGCGAGAAGGCGGCCAAAGCGCGGATTTTATTCAGTTTTTCATGGGCCAACTGTCTGGTAGGGAGCGGCGGTCCGGTGAGAATTTCATGGATATGCTGCATATATCAATCCTACACCCATTTTATCATTCGCCCTGTGCGGGAACCGGGACTATCGCCTCGTGCCAGTCTTTCAATTAGATTAGAAGTGTTGTTTGTCATCAAAAGCAAGGAACTATGGCAGTTGTAATCTGAAATATCCTTCGTTATGATAAAAGAATTAACCTGCGCTTATTCTTGTACAGGTTAGTCGCGACGAGCCAACCCTGGTTCGGGGTCGGGAGCCACTCTGTGAAGACCCTGCGTCCGTATTTCCCATCCGCCACGAGAGAGAGAAAAGGAGCACCACTTATGAAACCCAAGTTATTCTATGGGGGCATTGTTCTGGTTATTATTGTATCCATGCTGCTGTCTGGATGCGGCAGCCCGGCTGCCGCCACACCGGCCCCAGCCGCTGCAAGCACTGCTCCGGCTGCCAACCCAACCAGCCCAGCCGCTACCATGAACCGTGACCCAAAAACACTGGTCGTGGCGATCTACAGCAATCCCGGCGATCTTGACCCCGCCAGCAGCGCTGAGCAGCTCGGCAACATCATCATTCAGGCCAATTATGATGGCTTGGTGCGCGTCAAGGCCGATAATATCAACGAAGTCGTGCCAGCCCTGGCTGAAACCTGGGAACACAACGCTGATTTCACCGAGTGGACTTTTCACCTGCACAAGAATGCCAAATTCCACGATGGCACTCCGCTGGATGCCCAGGCTGTTAAAACCAGTTTCGCGCGCCTGGTCAACATCAAGCTGGGGATGAGCTACATCCTCGGCACGTTCATCTCGGATCCAGAAAAAGAGATTATCGTGGTGGATGCCAGCACGCTCCAATTCAAGTTTGACAGCCCCAAACCGCTGTTGATCAAGGCGCTCTCCTCCGGTTATGGTGCCTATATTATCAATCCAACTGCCATTGCCAAGAATGAAGTTGACAAGGACATGGCCCACAAATGGTTGAATACCAATGTGGCCGGCAGCGGACCGTATATCATGACCGAGTACACCCCCAGCCAGCAGGTCGTGCTCACCCGCAATCCCGATTGGTGGGGTTGGAAGGACGGCTTCCATTTTGAGAAGATCATCCTTAAGGTGATCCCCGAGCGGGCCACCCGCCGCAGCCTGGTCGAAACTGGCGATGTAGATGCCACTTTTAACCTCAGCCCCGAAGATTGGGAAGCCCTTAAAAAGAACAGCGCTGTGGTCGTAGATCTGCCGCCTGGTCTTTCCATTTCATACATCACCCTGGGTGCCAATGGCTATCTCAAAGATCCCAAGGTGCGCCAGGCCTTGAACTATGCCTTCGATTATAAGGGTTTCATCGGTGGTATGTGGAAGGGTTATGCCATTCGCAGCTACAGCATCCTGCCCGGTGGAATGCAGTGTTCCGATCCGAATATCTTCAAGTACGAAACCGATATTGAAAAGGCCAGGGCTTTGCTGAAAGAAGCCAATGTGCCGATGGACGGCAGCGTTAACTGGCTGTACTGGGCGGAGGAAGGCGGCGGTGACATGGGCGCCGGGCTGATCCTGCAGTCACAGCTTCAGAAACTCGGTATCAACCTCAAGGTGGAAGAGCACGATTCAGCCACGGTCTCGGGCCAGTTCTATGGTGACGATACCGGTCCGGCCCGCCCGGATATGTTCCGCTGGGGTTGGTGGCCGGATTACAATGACCCGACTGATGAGGCCTGGGTGACTCTGCATACCGATGCGGGAGGTTCGCATGGTGGTAACGGCGGTTTCTATTCCAATAAGGAAGTGGATAAGCTTTTGGATGAAGGCGCAAAGACAGCTGACGATGCCAAGCTTTGCGAAATCTACAAGACAATCCAGAATATCACCACCCAACAGGATCCGCCGTGGATCTTCCTGGCCCAGCGGCCCGATGAAATGATCTTGCGTAAGGATATCGGCGGCTATCAGGCCAATATTATTTACAACCAGACTTTCCAATTCCAGGAAATGTTCAGGACGGGTTACTAAATAACCGGTGGGGATGTTTGCGTAACGGCAGGCATCCCCACCTATCAAGCAGGTTGCAACATCGCTGATTACAGCCTGCTCGCCGCAGCAATTTAGCCTGGATTCCCATCGATGGAAGCAGATATTATTATCAAGAACGCCAATATTTGGACAGTGGATGATGCCCATCCACGCGCCCGCTCCCTTGCCATTCGCGGTCGGGAGATTGTTTACGTGGGCAGCGATGACGGCGCTCAGGCCTGGAGCGGCACAGCCACACGCGTGCTTGATTTGCGCGGGCTGTTGGTTTTACCGGGCTTTAATGACTGCCACACTCATTTTGTGAACGCCGCCCTGCGCTTCGCTACCAACTTTGACCTTTACCGGGTGACGGAAATGGCGGAAGTCCAGCGGCGGCTGCGCCAATTTTCGCAGGAAAATCCCAAAAACGATTGGCTGCACGGCATGCGCTGGTTCCCGACCCGGATGGATAGCATTCATCTGGCCGGCCAGCCCGCCTGGCCTACCCGCGCCGAGCTGGATGCGGTCGAATCGCAGCGTCCGGTCGTGATTTTTGATATTGACGGGCACTCGTGTTGGACAAACACCGCCGCCATTGAGCGCATGGGTTACAGCGCCTCAACCCCGGACCCTGAAGGCGGGCAGATCCTGAGAGACGAATCCGGTTATCCCACCGGCATATTTTTTGAGGTCGCCCAGGAAGCCTTCCAGCGTTACCCGCCGGTCTCCGCGGCGGAGTTTCCCGGGCTTTTTCAACGTGAAGTCGCCCGCCTGAACAGGTTGGGGCTTACCAGCATCAGCAATAACGGCGTGCTCCCGCTTTACCTGGATGTCATCGAGCAGATGGACGCGAACAACAGCCTGCATGTGCGCATCAATGAGTGGCCTTCCATTCTGGATGGTCTGGAGAACGCCGTGGCACTGCGTCAGCGCTTCTCATCCAGCGAGAGAATCCGCGTCGGCACGGTGAAGGCTTTCATGGATGGTGTTTCCAGCAATTACAGCGCCTGGATGCTGGAACCGTTTGCCGATAAACCCGGCGAAACCGGCTACCCGGTGATTGACCCTCAAAAACTGGAAGCACTTGTGATCGCGGCGGATAGGCTCTGTTTCCAGGTTGCCACGCATGTGATCGGTACGCGTGCCGTGCGCGCCATGCTGGATATGGTTGAAAAGGCCCGCGATGAAAACGGCCAGCGTGACAGCCGCCATCGTCTGGAACACGTCGAATGCGCGCATCCCGATGACCGCCGGCGCTTTGCGGAATTGGGTGTAATTGCATCCATGACCCCGCTGCACTGCACGGCAGACCTGGAAGGTTATTACATCTCGCGGCTGGGCGCTGCCGGTCATCTCGGCTTTGCCTGGCGCAGTTTTCTGGAGGCCGCTGGTGGTCACCTGGCCTTTGGTACAGATTGGCCGGCGGTCGATTTGCAGGAGCCATCCCCGCTGGAGCAGATCTTTGCCGCGGTGACACGCTGCACACCCGAGAATTACGGAAAACTGAAATGGCATCTTGAGCAATGCGTATCTGTGCAGCAGGCCATTCGCTGCTGTACGCTTGAAGGCGCGTATGCCGAAAAAATGGATCATCGCAAGGGATCATTGACCCCCGGCAAATTGGCGGATATCATCGTGCTTTCGGAGAATATCCTCGAGTCGGCCCCTGAAAAAATCCTCGAAACCCGGGTAGTGATGACCATTTTCGATGGCGAGATCGTCCACGGACAGGAGCAATTTTGACCAATATCATCATTCGCAGGTTAGTCTCGATTATTCCGGTCATCCTGGGGATGACGCTTTTGACGTTTGCGCTTTCCCATATTGTCCCAACTGACCCCGCTCGCCTGCTGGCTGGGCCGCGCGCCTCGGCTGAGGTGGTGGCCAAAGTCCGGCATGAAAATGGTCTGGATCAGCCTATTTGGAAACAATACCTGAACTATATGTCTGGCCTGGCGCGTTTTGATTTGGGGCAGTCATTCTCATCGTTTCGCCCGGTGAAAACCGATCTGGCTCAGTACTTTCCCGCTACAGCTGAGTTGACGGTCTTTGCGCTGGTGTTCGCCATTCTATTTGGGGTTTCGATCGGCATCCTTTCGGCTGTGCGGCAAAATTCATGGATGGATCAGGCCGCGCGTTTTGTGGCGATCAATGGCATCTCCATGCCGGTTTTCTGGTTGGGGCTGCTGGCTCAACTGCTGTTGTACCAGCAGTTGGGCTGGTTTCCCTTCGGCGGGCGTTTGAATGACAGCGCCGTCCTGCCCCCAACCGTGACCGGGTTTCTGACCATCGACTGTCTCCTGGTGGGCAGTTGGCCCACGTTTTTCGATGCTGTCCGGCATCTGCTGCTGCCTGCCTTCGTTCTCGGGCTGGAGCCGCTCGCCATCCTGGCGCGGATTTCGCGCACAGCCCTGGTGGAAGTGCTGCGAGAGCCTTACATCATCACCGCGCGCGCCAAAGGGTTACGATACCACACTGTCATTATTAAACATGCCTTCCGGAATGCGCTGCTCCCGATTGTGACGGTGATCGGCCTGTTGATCGGGTATCTTTTGAGCGGTTCTGTGATGGTCGAGACGGTGTTTACCTGGCCTGGCATCGGGCGTTATGCCGCGCGTGCCATTTCATCCGCCGATTACAACGCGGTCATGGGCGTGACGCTGATCATCTCGCTGATTTACCTCAGCTCAAACCTGATCGTTGACCTGGTATATGCCCGGCTTGACCCGCGCATCAGTTTATAATAGGAATGCTCATGCAGACGAATGGCTGGTTGACGAGTTTCAAAAAGGGTTTCAGGTTGTATTTACGCGGCAGCCTGCTGAACCTGATCCCGATCGTGGTTTTGCTGGTGGTGGCAGTGTTTACTTTTTTGGGGGATGCCTTCATCGTCCGGTATGACCCGATTGAGATGAACCTTTCTGACCGGCTGAAACCGCCCTCCGCGCAGTATTATTTTGGTACTGATGAGTTTGGCCGGGATATCTTCAGCCGGGTCATTTCAGGCACGAAGATATCGATTATGGCGGCGGCATTTGTGCTGGTGGTTGCTGTGAGCGTAGGCTTTACCGTTGGGGTGGTTTCGGGATTGCAAGGCGGCATCCTGGACGAAGTCCTGATGCGCATAACCGATCTTTTCATGGCGTTTCCGTCGATGATTCTGGCGATGGCGATCGCTGCCACATTGGGGGCCAGCCTGCAAAATACGCTCATTGCGCTGGCTGTCGTTTTCTGGCCGTGGTATGCGCGCCTGGTGCGTGCCCAGGTGCTCAGCCTGCGCGAGCGTGAATATATCGCCGCGGCTCACTGCCTGGGGGCCTCCCGTTTTCATATCATCCTGCGGCATTTGCTGCCCAATCTGATGCCGATCCTGATCACCCAGTTGACTCTGGATGTAGGCTACGTGATCCTTTCGACTGCCGGGTTGAGTTATCTCGGGTTGGGGGCGCAGCCGCCCACGCCCGAATGGGGCGCGATGATCATGAGCGCGCGCCAGTTCATGCGCGAATCGTGGTGGTATACCACCTTCCCAGGGCTGGCGTTGGTCACCACCGTGGTCGGCTTCAACTTGTTGGGCGATGCCCTGCGCGATTATCTCGACCCAAAAATGCGAGGCGCTTTTTAGTCAGGTCATTTATCCATGTCAACGCAACCCGAAGATGCCTGTCGAATGGTTGTATCCAGTTGTTGTTAATCATGTGTTTTACGGGGTCGACATCCTTGATGGGTGAATAATAGCCACCCCAGCTGCAGGTGTGGCAAAATCTGTGCCCGTTAACAATCACTTCGCGTTCGTTGATAATTTCCTCGCCACACTGTTCGCATTGAACTCGGATACCTGGCCGGCTGATGAGTTGGCGGACGGAGGTTGTGAGTCGTACTTCCACGGTGGTGAGCAGCGCCTCTGTGGGTATTGACTGGTAAGCCGCAAGTTGAGCGAAATAATGGCGAGATTCGGCCGTTGCGAAAGCAAAGGCTCTCTCGCGAATATCGTGCTGTGGGGAGATACGAATTGCCTGTTCAGTTTTCGTATCGATAAATGTCGCGGCAATTTTCCCGTAATCTTCAATGCGCAGGGTGCGGTGTCCAATACTACAGCCGGTGGCGCTCTCAACTCCATCGGCAAAACAACCATCGCTCTCGAGAATTACCAGCAATCGTTTATCTTGCTGGAAGGACATTGAGACGGGTGTGTGAGGCAGGTCGAGGTTCAGCGCAGCAATACCAGCCAGTCCGATACGCGCTCCAAGCACCTGACGGGGGCAAAGATGCGAAGCATCAGAGTGCCTCGAATGACGGGCAGCGGAATTTTGCAGGATTTCGGTCAATAAGCTTGGCATAAATCTACTTTCCTTCCTGAGTAGAGACTGGGGTTATGGGTCAGGATGGTTTTTCGCAACCCTTGCGGGTATAGTACCACCAGTTAATGGCAGTCGCTATCACATAAAAGCCCGCTGTTCCATAAAAGAAAATCAAGGGTGAACCAGTTTGCGAGATCGCAGAACCGATTAAAGTCGAGTAAATAAAAGGGCCATAAGCAGCAATGGCCGCTGTCCAGCCGATTACTCCTGCGCTTTGTCGTGGCGAACTGGCAAAAATAATCGGAAATTGCCTGAAGGTGGCAGCGTTGCCAACGCCGGTCGCGAAAAATAAGATCAGCATGATTGCCACAAAAGCTGGAAATTGGGTCAGTGAGGTCGGAGTTAACAGGCCCATCCCTGCCATCGCCAGAGTACTGACAATCAGCACTATCCCGGTGATATGGGTCAAGATTGCGCCGCCCCATTTATCTGCAAATGGGCCGAAGATGATACGAGCTAATGAGCCAACCAGCGGGCCTAAAAAGGCGTATTTTAGCGGGTCTGGAGCGCCGGGGAATGAACCATATAAGGCTTTTATCATCAATGGAAAGGCGGCTGCCAATCCTGAAAATGAACCAAAGGTCATTACATAAGTCATCGTGCAGAACCAGGTGTGTTTCATACCAAAAATATCCAACTGTTCTTTAAAAGATGCCTTAATGGGAACGCTTCTCAAATAGATCCAGGCAATGACACCAGTGATGATTAAAAATGGCACATATAAAAGGGCAGCATTCTGAAGCCAGACCGGTTTTGATATTTCCTTGACGGTCATCGTCTGCGAACCCCCTGCCAGTGTACCAAAAACAGCAAAACCAATAATCCAGGGAGTAACAAACTGGGTCAAGCTGACCCCGAAATTCCCAATTCCTGCCTGGATACCAAGCGCCGTACCTTGAAGTTTTTTTGGAAAGAAAAATCGGGTACTTGGCATGTATGATGAGAAATCGCCGCCACCAAATCCCACTGAAAATGCTAATACCATGAATAACCAGAATGGTGTTTGGGGATTCATAACGGCCAGGCCAATCCCAATACACGGGATTAGCTTTAAGAATGTCGTGATCGTAATCACATGACGCGTACCGTAAATGGGGGTTAGGAACATATGTAAGATCCGAAATGTTCCACCCGCCAATCCTGGCATGGCAGCCAGCCAAAACAATTGCATCGTGTCAAATTTAAAACCAATCTGTGGCATTCTTACAACGATCGCGCTCATCATGTACCAGGTTGCAAATGAAAACATTAAGGCAATTGTGGAGATTATCAGCGTGCGCCAGGCAATTTTGCTGCCGGTTTCTTTCCAAAAATCCGGATTATCAGGTTCCCATTTTGTCAGCCAGGTATCCATAGTTCCATCTCCTTTTTATTTTGTCAAACAAATTTAGTGACCGCCGCCCAAACCGCCAGCTCCTGAGAGCACCATGTAAAGGGCATAGATCGTTTGCAGTATCGCAATTCCGGCTTCAAAGGTAATAAATATCACGCCATAGCGATACCAGCTGTTGCTTTCATTTTGGGGTGTTGTCTGTTCCATGGCTTAATCTCCTTGTCCCGATTCTGCCAACGGGCCTGAGACACCAATCTTCTGCCAACTGCCAATGCCGGCATCCACATTGATGCTCTTTCCAGGACGGAAAGCCAGGATAAAGAGCAGCATGAATGGGATGAACATTGTTATGGCTACCAGTGCATACCCTATATGAATATTGGAAACGCTTCCATAGATCAAGGGGTAGATTACGCCACCGATGGTAGCAATTCCACCGATGAAACCGGTGGCAATTCCCGGGTTTTTTCGGAAAAGAACTGGCGTGACCCCAAAGTTACTTCCTGTGCCAAATGCGGTGGTAAAACCCAGAATTGCCAGGGCAACGACTGAAAAAGTCAAGTTTCCAGCCAGGCCTGCCGCGCTGAACACCAACAACATGATTGTCACGGCCAGCATGGAAGTAAAGACCCAGTGCAAGCGTGGTGCAATTGGATCGTCACGATTCAGAAAAGACCAGGGTGTCCAGCTCTTTTTCAGGAACAAGTCGGAAATGAAGCCTGAGAATGGCCGCCAAAGCGATGCATTAAAGGATTGGACGGCCGCCAGACTTCCAGCGGCAATTGCCAGGGCCTCTAAGGATTTGTAACCAAGAGCATTCAATTGTGGCTGGAAGGCCAGGCGATAATAGCTGGGTAACCAGGCGTTCATCCCAATCTCCAGACCAAAGGTCATTGCATATTGAAGCATCAAGGCGATAGCCGAAAAGCGCGAAATGACATAGATGGTATCTTTTGCTGTAGCAGATGCTCGGGTGCTTGCAACACGTTCAGCAGTGATGCCCGCTACGCCAAATCGCCAATAGACAACCGCAAGGATCAGAGCAGCTATTCCCATGTGTAAAAAAGCTGAACGATAATCCAGGCCGTAAAAGCGGGGTAGCAGCAGAGCTCCCAATCCCGCCCCAACATTACCCGTGCCGGCATAAATGCCCTGTGCCAGGCCAATTTCTTTTTTTTCAAACCACTGGGTCACATGTTGGATCCCGATGACAAAGAAAATTCCAGCAGTTGCCACCACGAGGCGGGTGGTGAACAGTTCGATATAGTTTCGCGAAAAGGCCGAGAGAATGGAGAAGATGCCCGTATACAGCAAGGCAATCGCAGCGGTTTTGGGGGCGCCAAACCGATCGGCTAGTACGCCAGCGAACTGGCGGAAAAAGGGCTGCAGCCACATGGCTGAGCTAGCCAGGATCGCGAGCTGAGTTTTTTCAAGGCCGTAATCTTTCATGATTGCGACAGAAAAGGCTGCTGTCGCAAACCACATGGAAAAACTCATCAAGAATCCGCTGGCCGCCAGCCCTAATTGTCCGACTTTTGTCCCATGTTGAAGGTTCATCAAGACTCTCCTCGATTGTGGAAAGACCAACTGCTTTTAGTTCTGTATTTCGGAACGTGTTTTTTTCAGCGCAATCACAATTTGCCACGGGCGCAGTAAATATCCCAGCGGCCAGGTAATAATGTGAACCAGGCGGGAAAATGCAAACGCCAGGGCGAGTAAGAAGAAGTTGAAAACGTGCAATTTAATGGTGATGGGCAGCGGAGCCAGCGGGGCGGCATTTGGGCGTAAGGTCAGGATTGACCATATATAGGGGGTAAAGATGCCCGTGAACCAATAAGATCCCCAGCGGTAATACATCGAAACGATACCACCGGTTATCAGTGAGAGCAGGATGAGGCCGATAACAACATAATCCATCGGTGTGCTGACCATACGGATACGTGCCACGCTCACCCTTCGCCAGAGTAGAATTATCATCCCAAGCGTGGCCCAGATACCCAGTGCAATACCTGTGATTTCAAGCAAGTAGAGGCGCAAGGGTTCCTGGTTCCATAGCAAAATACTCTGTGGAATGAAGATGGCAATGAGATGACCGGTTAAAATGATGGTAATTCCCCAATGGAAGGAGATCGAACCCCAATATAACCAGCGGTGTTCCAAGAGTTGGGATGAGAGGCTCGAAATACTAAAGGGGCGATAGATCGAACGGTAGATGGTAACAATGATGGCGCAGAATAACGCCACGTATGGGAAAATCACAAAGAGCAGGGTGTTCCAATCCATGTTGCCTCCACAGGTTAGATTTTCACAGGTTGGTTTTGAAAGGCGGCCAGCACTGCATCGAACATAAGAATGTAGGGATTATGGGCATCTTTTTCACGCAGAACTGTTGTCATGCGCTTGAGCGCGGGCTCGAAGTTTTCCAGCAAATCCGGGATTGGGCAGGCCGATGCCTCTATGTAGCGCAGTACCGGAACGATGTGATCTGGTAGTTCGCCTTCTGGGTCAATATCCAGTTCGGACATGGCGCGGTTCAACTTTGCCATAAACTCACCGCGTTGATAACTCTCGCCCCAGGTTTGAAAACCAATGTAAGGCGCAGCAGCCGGGTTGAGGTCAAGTGTGTGGGTATAAAGTTCTTCCCATTCGGCGATGGATAATGCGCGGATTTTTGTGATAAAAGCCGCCAGGTGTTTTTTGGCAGGATTTTTCCCTGTCGAAGTCAAACCGATCTCCAATTGTTCAAGCAGCCCTGGTTCTGGGTAGCAAAAAGCTTCAGCCAATAAGTTGTAGATGCTCATCAGTCACCTCGCCTGGGAGGCTGAACAAACCCAAAACCTGTTTCGCCCTTGTGTGTCAGAGGGTCATTCCAGGATTCGACCGCCATTTCGCGGTGGTATGGTGGTAAAACAAATCGTTCTGGAACAGTGGGGATGGTTGTTAATTTGTAGATGGCATCTGCTTCTGCTGTGTTGAGCCCGACATCAGCCAGAAGTTGGATGGTGGCAGCATCTACATTTTGGTCAACTGTCTTGCGGCGCATGTAAATCCGGACGGCATAAATTTTCCGCAGGATATGACGAATGGTGTCCTCGTTTCCAACGCTAAAAAGGTTGGCGAGATATTTTACGGGGAGCCGGGCCTGGTCCAGGTTATTGAATAATTCAAAATCTTGCTGTGGGTCGTCCAGGTTAAGGCGCACACTGCCATCTTGCATACTGCTCATTACGGGTGAAAGCGGTGGAATGTAGAACATCATAGCCATGGTGCGATATTCCAGGTGCAAGGGTAGGGCAATTTTCCAGACTTTGGCAAACTTGTAAATAGGGCTGTTTTGAGCCGCTTTGATCCAACCATCGTCGATATCATTGGCTTGAGCGGCAGCAATCACTGCCGGGTCGAACGGGTCCAGAATCGTGTCCATGAAGGCATCCACTAATTTCTCATCTGGGACGATTGCTGCAGCAGGGATACGATCGGCATCGTAGAGTAGGACGCCCATATAACGAATACGCCCAACGCAAGAATGGGCACAGGCAGGGGCTTGCCCAGTTTCCATGCGCGGGAAGCAGAGAATGCACTTCTCGGATTTTCCAGTGTTCCAGTTGTAAAAAACCTTTTTGTAAGGGCAGGCTGCAACACACATGCGCCATGCCCGGCATTGGTTTTCGTTTACCAGAACTATGCCGTCTTCGGCGCGTTTGTAAATTGCGCCGGATGGGCAAGCCGCTACGCAGGCAGGATTCAGGCAGTGGTTGCAAATTCGTGGCATGTAGTTGAAAACCACGCGATCGATCTCATCCATGGATGCGTTGACTTCTGGCGATAATCCCTGACGATTGGGGTCATTGCGAGCGTAAAGATTGGAGCCACCCAGATCGTCGTCCCAATTGGGACCGGATTCAATATGTAACGGCTTCCCGGTTATCATTGAAATCGGAATAGCTGTAGGCTGGTTTTTACTTTCAGGGGCGTCAAATAAATCAGCATAACGAAAGGTGAAAGGCTCGTAATAATCTTCCAGGCTGGGTAAGGCCGGATTATAGTAAAGATTTGCCAGCGCCTGTATGCGGTTTTGCAAGCGCAATTTAATTTTGTCAGGCTCGCCATAACCTTTTTCAAAACTCCAACCACCTTTAAAGTGATCCTGATTTTCCCATTGCGTCGGGTAACCGGTGCCTGGGCGGGTTTCGACATTATTCCACCACATATATTCGGCGCCTTTGCGGTCGGTCCATAAATTTTTGCAGGCAATCGAACAAGTGTGGCAGCCAATGCATTTATCCAAATGAAAGAGCATACTCATGTGTGCGCGTACATTCATGGCTCAGTCTCCTAGAATTTCACGTTTTCCACTTTTCTTACAAAGACATTCGTGTCGCGGTTCACGCCGGTAGGTCCCCAATAGTTGAATGCATAGGTGAACTGGGCATAGCCACCAGCCATCAACACAGGTTTGAGCCTGGCGCGGGTGATAGAGTTGTTCATACCAGCTCGTATACCGGTTAATGGTGATATGGGGATGCCAATCGTCCGTTCTGTAGCATGGTAGACAAATACAGTACCACTAGGAATGCGGGCCGAGACATTACAGCGTTGGACAAAAACGCCATTGTCATTGAATAATTCCACCCAGTCGTTATCTTGAATTCCAAGTTCAGCTGCATCCTTATCATTCAACCAAATAGGGTAGCCGCCGCGTGAAAGAGTCATCATGCGGTGATTATCCGAATAAGTGGAATGGATACTCCACTTGCCATGCGGGGTGATGTAATTCATTAATTTGCCCTGTTGTAAAGCCTGGGTGACCTGGGTCTCATCTAACATGGCATGGTCGGGACGCGGTTTGTAGGTGGGTAGATGTTCGCCCCATTGCAAATAAATCTCGTGATCGAGATAAAAGTGTTGACGCCCACTTAATGTCCGCCAGGGGATTAATTCTTCAACATTAAGTGTGAAAGGCGAATAAGCGCGACCTTTGTTGATACTTGCAGACCAGGTTGGCGTGGTCAAGACGCGGCGCGGCTGCGCGATCAAATCCGCGAAAGAATAACGCACCGAGCGTGTTCCTTCGGCAAGATGTACCAGGCTGCGGCCTGTTTTGTGTTCTTCTTCGACAAAAGCGCGATAGGCCAATTCACCATTTGTTACCGGGTCGAGACGTAAGATCGTATCCACCACTTCACGGGATTCTTCCAGGCTGGGGTAGGATTTGCCTTTATACTCACGGCCTTGTTCCCTGGCGAGCGCCTGGTATTCATCAGCCACAGGTATTTTTAGACCGTGTGCGGCAACACCATTTTCTTCAACGCCTGGGCCGAGGCTGATCATCATTTCGTAGATCTGAGTGTAATCACGTTCTACCACACGAAATTTAGGCATCGTCTTGCCAGGGATCGGCTCGGCTTCACCTTTCTTCCAGTCGAGGACACTGGTTTGTGAAACTTCATCCGGGGTATCATGCTGAAGCGGGATGGCAACCAGATCGCGCACTGGATTGGGCAGATGGACTTTGGCCAATTCGCTGACTTTTTGCGCGATGGTTTTAAAGATGTCCCAATCGCTTTTTGATTCCCAGGCGGGGGGTACGGCTGCCTGCATCGGGTTAATAAAAGTATGTAGATCGGTTGAATTCAGGTCGGTTTTTTCGTACCAGGTTGCAGCTGGCAGAACGATGTCTGAGTACAGTGCCGAAGTGTCCATCCGGAAGTTAAGGTCGACCACCAGATCAATTTTTCCAGTTGGAGCTTCGGGGCGGTATTTCACCTCATTTACATAGCCTTCGGCCATTTCTTTGGCATCCATATTGGTATGAGTGCCGAGGTAGTGTTTCATCATGTACTCGTGACCCTTCATACTGGTGCCGATGGCGTTTCCGCGCCAGATAAACCACAAGCGTGGCCAATTTTCTGGAGCATCCGGATCTTCTACTGCAAATTGAAGCTTATCCTGTTTCAACTGGTTGACTACATATTGGATAACTTCCGCTTCAGATTTTGCGCCGCTGGCTTCAGCTTCTTTAACTATCTCAAGCGAACTTTTGTTGAATTGTGGGAAGAAAGGAAGCCAACCCTGGCGAACAGCGCGCACCTGATAGTCAATGGTGTGTTCTTTTTTCTTTTCTCCTGGTAGGCTGTCATAAGCTGTGAAACCGCGCTCGTAGCGCCATTGATCCGTATGTACATAATGGAATGATGGCGTATTCTGTTGCCGGTTGGGAAGTTTCCAGTCGGAGGCAAAAGCAATGGAGCCCCAAGAAGCGTGGTTGGCAAGTTTCTCTTGTCCGACATAATGAGCCAGGCCACCACCATTCACACCAACCGAACCTGTCAGCATAAGGGCTACGATTGCAGAGCGATAAAGGAGGTTGTTGTGATACCAGTGATTTGCCCCCGCTCCAATGATGACAAGGTTCTTACCATTGGTTTTCTCGGCGTTGATTGCCCATTCGCGGGCATAACGCAGGCATGTGTCGCGGTGGATGCCGCTGAATTTTTCCTGCCAGGCCGGAGTGTAGCAACTTTCATCTTCGTAAGAGGTCGGGTAATCGCCAGCAAAACCGCGGCCAACGCCGAATTGTGCCATTGTCAAATCGAAAACGGTCGTGACCGTAATTTTTCCGCGGCTGGTTTCAATTGTTCGCACAGGAACGCCGCGCATCTGCACTGTGCCCCCGGCAAAATCATCGCATTCGATCTGAACAACATCATCGTGCTTTTCTACGAAGGATAATTCGGGATCGAGATCTTCATTCGTAACCCCGTCTTTCATTTCGAGATTCCATTTACCCTTTTGGGTTTGCCATCGAAACCCAATCGTACCTTTGGGCATACGCGGGCGATCGGAATTTTTGTCCCACAGCAGCATCTTCCAATCACCCTGCTCTTCGTCCTGGTACGCTTTGAGCAAGTTGGCGCGCGCGTATTTGCCAGGGCGAGCCGCCTCAATCTGTACCAGGAAAGGCATGTCTGTATATTTTTTTACATAGTCTACAAAATAAGGAACCTGTCGATCAACATAATATTCTTTCAAAATGACATGATTGACTGCCATCCAGAAAGCGGTGTCCTGTCCAGGGTGAAGAGGGATCCAGTAATCGGCATATTTGGCTGCCTGAGAAAAATCAGGCGAAAAGACGGTCAATTTTGCGCCAGCATGCCGCACTTCGGAGATGAAGTGAGTATCAGGTGTGCGAGTCATATTGATATTTGCGCCCATGATGGCGATGAAGCGGGCGTTATACCAATCTGCTGATTCGTGTACATCAGTTTGTTCACCCCAAATTTCGGGGCTGGCGGGTGGCAAATCGCAATACCAGTCATAGAATGACATGGCAACCGCACCCATCAGTGTCATCAGGCGCGAACCAGCCGCATAGGAAATCTGTGACATGGCTGGAATGGGCGAAAAGCCGTTGATCCTGTCTGGGCCGTATTTTTTTATGGTATGGATGATCGAGGCGGCTATCATTTCCTTTGCTTCGGCCCACTTAATCCGGCGGAAACCGCCCTTGCCTCGTGCCTGTTGATACAGAGTTCTCTTTTCAGGGTCGTTAACAATAGATTCCCAGGCTGCAACCGGGTCGGCATGTTCCTTGCGGGCTTCCCGCCACAATCCTAACAAGGCGCCACGGCTATAAGGGAACTTGACTCGGATTGGGCTGTACAGGTACCAGGAGAATGAAATACCTCGCTGGCAGCCGCGCGGCTCATAGGGCGGCAGGCCTTCCTCCAAAAGAGGGTAGTCGGTTGCCTGGAGCTCCCAGGTTACAATGCCGTCTTTTACGAAGACTTCCCACGAGCAAGACCCGGTGCAATTGACACCATGCGTGGCGAGCACTCGGCCACAAGAGGTGGCCAAAGCGACAGCCACGAAGACGGTCGCTCCCACGGTGGTCCAATA
>CAIMZS010000252.1 GCA_903846015.1 uncultured Anaerolineae bacterium
ATTTCCAAGGAATTCAAACGACTGCTGACCAAGGCTGGCTTGCCCGATCTTCGATTTCATGATCTGCGCCATACGTCTCTATCGCTCTTGTTGGAGAATGGTACGCCAGTCAATACCGTACAACAACGCGCTGGTCACTCGAAAGCAAGCGTTACAGTTGACATATATGGTCACGCAATGTCAGGTTCCCAAAACCTGGCGGCTGATACAATCGATGAGTTGGTGACGCCAATTGCAGTAAAATTGCAGTAGTAAAAATTTCTCACTGTACGAAAAGCTCCGATCCCCCACATATAGGATATAATAGGAATTCAATCCCCTACATGTGGGGGGCAAGAGCTGTGAAGACGCTATGGATTTTCATGTGCCCCACTCATAATCTCTTGGTCGCTGGTTCGACTCCAGCCGGGCCCACCATATAGAGCGGTACGCAAGGCCATAGCATCCATATCTGGGATGCTGTGGCCTTGCTAGTTTACATGGTGGGTCGCACAGCAGCCTGGTCAAAAATCTGCCTGCAAATAACCACAAAAAGGTTTTATCCGCTTTTTTTCGCGTCCCTTTGTTTGGCTTTTATATCCCTTCAGGCCACAGCTGGTGTGGAAAGTGCGCCATCAGCCGGTTCTAATTATCTCAACTAATATGTATACCAAAACCTTCGCCAATTCATAATAGGCGAAGGTTTTGACAAATATGATTGTTTGAGTTTTTTCCAAACTTATTCGGAAAACATTTCCATCAAAACAGTCAGCACTTCCTTCTGTGAATCGGTAGTAATTTTCCCCAACTTTTTTACAAGGCGAACCTTATCCACCGTGCGGATTTGATCGAGCACAATCTGCCCTTCTTTTCCCTCGAAGGTACATTTTACACGGCTTGGGTACTCCCTTCCTTTGGTGGTCATCGGAGCAACAATAACGGTGGCGATATGGTGGTTAATTTCATCTGGCGAAATCACCAAACAAGGGCGTGTTTTTTGGATTTCACTGCCAATAGTAGGATCAAGATTAACCAGATAGACATCAAAGCGATTGATTACCATGTCCATTCGCTCTCGTCCCAATGGGTTGGTACGGGTTCATCCATCAAACGATCATCGCCATGTTGAGCCATTTCCACAAATTTAGCTTCCCATCCCTGCCGGTGATGACGAGCGGATTGAATAACCAGCTTATTCCCCTCAACGGTCATCTCAACTTCGTCAGTAAGATCAGCCTGCTCCAGAAAGGTTCGAGGAATACGGATGCCACGTGAATTCCCAATTCTTACCACCTTCGATCGAACAGTCATATTCATGTTAATCAACTCCTGAGTGATAACATTGTAATTACATTTTAACCACGTGTCAATATTATTCGCATCGCATCTGAAAATTAATTGGGCCACCCGGTTGATCCTACTCATAATTCAACGTGAGTTATCAAATTCTTGGAACGATATGCAGCTCAATATTGGCATCCAATGCCGTGGCTAGGCGGTCGAGAAAAGACAGGCTTGGAACGCTCGTACCGTTTTCCAAACGGGCAATGGATGGCTGGCGCCTCCCTACCATTTCGGCCAGTTGCATCTGAGTTAGGCCAGGTTGAATACGCAGCCGGGCAATTTGATATCCAGGTCCGAGTTCGCGTGAAGCAACAACGAACTCAGGATCCTGTGTTTGTTCTGCCTACCATTCTTTAAAGGTCTTTTTCGAAATAGGGGACATTATTCTTCTCCAAGAGTTCATTCATCTCGCGGATGGCAAGGAAAAATCCCTTAATCCACACCTTTATTATAACAATATTGGTATCATCTCAAAAACTTAGGGCAGGATCAGCGAACTCCAGTTTAAATTTTTGAGCAGCACTCCCAATTAATTCCGCTAATGGTGGAATAGCATTAGCAGCAGTAATCCGGTCGCGCAAATAGGCATAAAAATTGACGCCTAATTTCCGGGTAGTTTCGGCCAGGATCATAAAGGTATCCCAGGCTCGTTTCCCCGTTTCCGTGCGTGGGCCAAAGCTTACATCCCGTTTACGCATCCTCCGTCTGAGAGCGTGTTTAAGAATTGAATCGGGTTGCTGAAGTCTGTAAAATTGAAGCATGACCCGAAAAAGCTACTCGACCGATTTGACAGACGCAGAATGGGACTTATTTCAGCCCTACATGCCAATTAATCAAGTTCTTGAGCGAAACCGGAGCGTTGACCTACGTGAAGTCCTGAACGCGATTCACTATCTTATTCGGACTGGCTGTCAGTGGCGGATGTTACCGCATGACTTTCCAGCCTGGTCAACCGACTATTCTTACTTCAGTTTTTGGTGCAAAACCGGCGCGTGGATCAAAATGAAAACCGGATTTTCGTCGCGATTTACGCCAAGCCAATGATCGAGATCCAGAACCGAGCCCTAGAGTCATTGATAGCCAATCAGTCAAGACCCCAGAAGAATGTACTGAACGCGGATACGATGTGTTTTTCAGGGTTTGATGAGTGCGGTGCTATTTGTTGCAGTCTTCTGAATGCTCGCCTTCATTTACGCTTTGTTACCTCACTCTTTGCGCGTTCAACGAGTTGTTTC
>CAIMZS010000253.1 GCA_903846015.1 uncultured Anaerolineae bacterium
CCACCCAATCCATTAACTAACGAGTCGGTTCGTTTATAGTTGTTAAAGTTCTGGTAAACTTCAGAACGGAACTGCTGCAGTTGGGTGTCCATAACCCCTAATTGTTTTGCAGGACTATCTTTTTCGCAATCTTTGACTTTGTCAAAAGTCCAAAATACAAGAAGCTGTTGGATGGTTTCCTGGCAGGAAGAGATAGAATCCAGGATGAGCGTCGAGAAATCTGGAGTGCAAGGGAAGATGTTTGAATGAATAAGATTTCTTCGAAATTAAGCCACACACTTCGCCGCAATTTGATTTTCGGATTAAAATGAATTGAGGTTACCGACCCATGACCACTGGTGAAATCATCACAAAGAAAACTGCGCCCATCGATTGGACGCGCATAAAAAAGGAAGTCACCGCCGGATCGTGGCATCGGTTTCGCCACAACAGGTACTCTTGTTTGGCTCTGCCAGGTGGCCTCCCCGTCTGGTGTTATTGGTTGTATACTTATTAAAATGGGCATGCGCCAAAACCGGTCATTCTCACTATTTACTATTTAGCTTCCCCGCATTTATTTTATTGAATTAATAACACCTTTATTGGGATAAAACATTATGCGCTGTCCTTATTGTGAAACTTCCTGGCCGGATGAATTGGCGAAGAATCTTAAATTTTGCGGCTCCTGCGGGCAGAAGCTGCCGGAGATGCCCGCCTCACCTGAAAGTAATAAAGGCGAGTTGCGTTTTGTGACGGTGCTCTTTACCGATGTGGAGAATTTCACCACCTTCGCGGAAGATCGCAGCCCGGATTCGGTTGCGCGCCTGATCGGCGACCTGCTGCCGCGCCAGGGGCAGATCATTGCCCGACACGGTGGAACGGTTGAGAAATATATCGGCGATGGGGTCATGGCGACTTTTGGCCTGCCGCGCACCGATTCCACCGCCACTCGCAACGCCGTCCGGGCCGGGTTGGATCTGCAAGCCATGATGGTTCAATTTTGCCAGGATCATAATATCGGCTTTCACCTGCGCATCGGGATACACAACGGCGAGGTCATGTTCGTTCCGATCGAGCATAACTGGACTGTGCTGGGGGATACGGTCAACACTGCCAGCCGCCTGCAGGCCGCGGCCACACCGGGCACAGTCTGGATTTCACGCCCGGTGTATGATGAAGTCCGTCGATTCTTCACCCTGGAGGTGCAATCTGCCATCGCGGTAAAGGGCAAGAAGCAGGAGGTGCAGCCCTACGAAGTCATCTCCGAACGGGTTACCCCGTTGATGGAGATGCCGAAGTTTGTGGGGCGCGAACAGGAATGGGGCCAGCTTCAAACTGTCTTGCAGGAAGCGGTGGAACAGCGCACGCTGCGTGTAGTCGCTCTGCGCAGTATGGCGGGGGTTGGCAAAAGCCGCCTGATCGGTGAGCTGCGCGATTGGATTCAGCGTGAACCAACCAGTTATCGCGTCGATGTTGCCCAGTACGATCACAGCCAGCGTTTGCCCGCGCATGGTCTCAACCTGTTGATCCGCAATCGCTTTCAGCTTCCGATCGAGTTGGATGAGGCCAGTTTGCTCCTGCGCCTGCGCGAGAATCTGCTCGCCGAAAATCCTTTTGTGGAAGCCGGCCGCGAAGCCCTGACGATTGAGTTCCTGGCGTTTGCGCTTGGGCTGCTGCGTCCGGATTTCAAAATCATCAGCATGGATGGCAACGGCAAGTGGGATGGGGTCTTTGTGGAGGTCAAGCAGTGGATGGAGGGCCAGGCTCGTAATGCTCCGTGGGTGTGGGTGCTGGAAGATGTGCAGAAGGGCGATGCTGAGACGGCGGCCTTCCTGGATTGGGCCTTGCAGATGAAGTGGTCGGCGCCTGTGCTGGTGCTGGTTTCAGCCCGAGAAGAAGATTTCCTGCCCCAGGGCCATTGGTATGGGCCGATCTCCCGCTGGGTGAAGGACGGGTTGGCAAGCGAGATCCGTTTGCGCGAACTGCCGCCCGACGTGCTTGCCCAGGCGCTGGTGACGATGGGGGCAGGCGCAATTTCGGAAACATTGGCCCATCGTATTGCTGAACATACCGAAGGAAACCCGCTTTTTGCGACCGAACTGGTGCTTTTTTTGAAGGATCGCGAGCTTCTGGTCGAAAGCAAATGGGAAAAGGCCAAACTTCCGGGCACCATTCGAGAGGTGATGGAAGCTCGCTTGGAGCGCCTGGGCCTGGATGGCAGGGAAGTAGCCAAGCGTGGCGCCTTGATGGGGCGGCGTTTTACCAGCGAAGCGGTGGAAAGGATCTGGGACCGCTCGCATGACGAGATGGAGAATGGCCTGGCGACCCTGTTGGATACCGAAACCGTTTATGAAGAAGCCTCGCGCATCTGGGGTGAGCGCGAGATTGTCTTCAGGCATGGGCGTTTGCAAGAAGCAGCCCTGGCGCGCATCCCACACGAGGAACGGCTCGAATGGTTGGCGCGTTTGGAAGAGTGGGCGCGAGTAAAGATCGACACACTGGGCGATCATTGGGAAGGCGCAGGTCCATTTTTGCTGACTCTGATTGCCCGTTCGTGCCAGGAACATGGCAATTTCAATGAAGCCAGCCTGTGGTATGAACTGCTCGGGTTACTTCATAACAAGCATCACCGTTCTTCCGAAGCGATACAAAGTCTCAGGGACGCGCTGGAGCAGGCGGGCGGTGTGCGTTGGCTGACACTTCACCATCTGATCGCCAACCAGGAGCGTTTCAGCGGGGAGTCGGAGCTGGCTTTGGGCACTATTTCTGATGCGGCCTCCCGCCCGGAGCAGCAGGGTCTGAAATTCGATATTCCTGTCCATCTTTCCCTGAAATTGGCAGCGCTGAACGCTGATCCGCTGGCACGCTGGGAATCGCTGGAGGTTCGGGATGCCCAAATTGCGCTGGATCTAATGCACGCTGATATTTTGGCCCACCTTGGGCGGGCTGCCGAGGCGCGCCAGTCATTCGAGGCTCTGCACGCCCAGGTGATTGAGCTGGAAGGCAAAATCGGGGTGCGTCTGCAGCTGCAGTGGGGCCGGTCGTGGGTGCATTTTCTGACTGAGACGCTGGGTGACCCTCAGACTGCCGCGGAAGTGGTCAAGGAACTGCGCCGCCGTATTCCGAAAGCAGCCTTGCGCCAGGAAACCGAGCGCCTGTCGATCCTTTATATGGAAGGTCTGGCCGCTTTCCGGCTGGGAAATTATGACCAGGCCCAGGTGATTGCCGAGGAACGACTGCGCATCGCCCAGCTCAGGCAGGACCGGCGCGAAGAAGGCAGCGCCTGGAATACCCTCGGCATCGCCCTGGATGCTCAAGGGTTGGTGCGGAACGCGGGACAGGCCTATGATCAGGGTCTGTCGATCAGCCGCGCGATCGGTGACCGGCGCGGCGAAGCGATCGCTTTGTATAACCGCGGCGAGGCGCATTTTGATTTGGGTGAATGGCAGCCTGCGCGGCGCTGCCAGGAACAATACCTGCTGCTCAGCCGCGTCATCGGTAACCGCCTGGCAGAGGCCTATGCCCCGCTCTTGCTGGCCGGGATTGCCAGCGAAACGGGGGAGTACGACCAGGCGGAAGCGCTGATCCTGGAAGCGCAAAAAATTTCTGAAGAAAATGGCTGGCGCAAACTGAGCGCGCTGGCTCGCCCCACCCTGGGACAGCTGCATTTGCGGCGCGGGCTGGCGCAGTCTCAACCCGGGTTGTGGATGGGGGCAGTGGCGGATCTTCGCTCGGCGGAGGATGTTTGGGGTTACAGCGACGAAGCCGGCGAACTGTATTTTTCGCTGGCGATGGCCGTATTATTAAGCGGTGAACCGGTCGAAGCGCAAGCCATCCTGACCCGCGCGCGTGAAAGCCTGCCCAGATCCTGGCTGGTGGTGCATGCCTGGCTGGATCTGGCCGAGGCCCTGGTGCAGGGCAAGCCGGTTGAAGCGGCTCACCAATGGTTTCAGGAACGCGGCTATGCCCGTGTAACCACCTGGGTCCAACTCGTCCGGCGCATCCTGTGAAGATTGAGCTGGCAGCCTGTGCGTTCCTCGCCGATGGAAAATGTAGGTTCGCTGTGCTGCACATACTCCAACCCGGCGTGTGCGTATCGGCAAAACGGATTTCAACAACGGTAAATGGATAGTTGACCACAGTGATCAAACGATACGAGTTGCCTTTGATGTTGAAAACTACCCGGTTGCCTGCCAGGAAAGAAGCGCTGGCAAATTGGCGTTTGATATCCCTTTTTGGGAATATCGATTTCATCATCCATCCCCGCATTCAGGGCAAGAACAATTTGGCACTGTTCACATCAAGCAAAAACGGCTTTACAAATAATCACGCATTTTGATTCGCCCAATCGACCCCCATCCCGACCTGCTCCCATTTTCAAAGTACGAAAATAGGGGCAGGAGACAGGCAAACCAGGTCAACAGGGAACTGCCTCCCCAAAACGCGGTCTTTGCGTTTGGGAGAGGGCAGGGAGGGGGGTCTGCACTTCGCTCTTCATTCTGTTCAACTGACTGCAAAAGCCGTGCCAAATATTCTACCTAAATTGTAAAGGTGTCATTGCCATAAAAGGGTTCTTTCCGAAGCGTACCCAAATATTGCAACTAAAACATCTTTTGCCGTCAATGCAAGCAAAAGGTTGGATATCGGGTGAATACTGCACAATCAATCTTTGCGAAGATTCATCTTGTTTTTAGAGTCCCACAATCTTCTGCAGTGCATCACCAAACCTCCCGTAATTGATCCTGACACTATCGCCCTGGAATAATCCCAGTTCTTACTTGGGATTCGCTGTTGAATGCTTCGGCATGGCAGAAATCAACGCGCGCAATGCCTGGTTGACCTCTTCCCCGGATGTGAATATTTTGGCGACGTCCGCATCAAGCACAACCACCATCGGAGCCTGCTGCATGCGTTCAGCAAAGCGGTTGGGTTTGGCCTTGTCGTAGTCAAGCTTGTATTCGGCGGACATTTCTGCCGTTTCACGGGATGAGCCAGGCTTCTGTTCAGGGTTGGGTTTGCTTGCGGATGTTTTTTTCATAATCTTTGATCTCGTCTTTCGTTGCGCGACGGGCGCTGAATATTCGGATGGTATTTTCAGATCTTTCCACAAAACATAGAAGAACAATTCGTCCGGCTGCGGAAGAGCCAAGCATAATCTCACTGTCTTCTGCACCTCGCCTTCCAGCACAGGGATGACGCTGTCTTTAGCGGGCCTTTGTTACTGGTCTGGTGTTTTGAGTAATATTAAACCAGCGAACATACATTGCAGCATGCCGAAAAAAGGGTCACGCCACCCTATTCTTCCGTGACGACCTGCAGGAAAACGTCCAGCAGGTTTGGGTCGAAATGGGTGCCGGTGAATTCGCGGATGTGTTCGCTGGCTTTCTCGCGGCTCCAGGCCTGGCGATAAGGCCGGTCGGAGGTGACCGCGTCCCATACATCTGCGAAAGCAAAAATTCTGGCAGCAAGAGGGATCTGTTCGCCTTGCAGCCCGCGTGGATAGCCGCTGCCGTTCCACCATTCATGGTGGGCATACGGAATGTCGACTGCGCCTTTTAAGAAGCTGATCGAGTGGAGCATGTCGTAGGCAAGTCCCGGATGTTTGCGCATTTGCTCCCATTCTTGCGGGTCAAGCGCTCCAGCTTTCAGGAGTACAGAATCGGGGACACCCAGTTTACCGATATCATGCAGCATGGCACCCCTCCACATTTCGGTCAGGGCGTCATTTTGAATACCCAGGTGGATGGCGATCTTGCGGGTAAGAGTGGCAACGCGCAGACTATGGCCTTCTGTTTCCCGGTCGCGTAGATCAACCGCAAAGCCCCAGCCGGCCAGGGTTTCATCATAAGCGTTCATCAATTCGCTGTGAACACTGGCATTTTGCAGCACGGTTGCGGCCGAATTAGCCACCACAGCCAACAGCCGGGCATCTTCGTCGTTAAACCGGTTCAACTCGGTCGATTGAACCTGAACCACCCCGAGCACATTATTATTGGATAGCATCGGCACATACAAAGCCGAGCGCGGTATTTGGCCCGAACCCACCAGTTGACCCAAATTTTCAATGCCGCCGCGGTGCGCCACCATGTCATTGATGATGAACGGCTCGCGCTGCAGAATCGCCTGGCTTTGCGTAGCCTTTGGTGAGTGATCCAGGGCGACGGGTGGAAATTCATCCACGTTTAACTCTTCTCCGTTGATCACTGCATAGGCACAGTTAATTTGTTCGATTTCAGGGTGATATTTGGAGATATACTGCGCGTGAACATCCGGGAAAAGCCGTTGGACGGCCTGCCCCAGCCGCCAGAAAATTTTGGCCAGGTCCAGGCTTTCGCCAAGTGTGCGCCCGATGTCACTGATAATTTTCAATTCTTCCACATAGCGCCGCATACGTTGATCCACATCGATGGAGTTTGCATTATGGGAGTGGACAGAATGCGAGCGGCGCTGCTCTTTTTCCGGAATCGCTCTCAGGATGGCGTGAAGCTCAACCATTTGATGGGTTTCTGAGCGATAGATATCGTTAAAAAAACCTTGCACATGAAAAACCACCCCGGTCCTGCGGCAAATCCGGAATTCGGCCTGGGTTGGGCGCCCATCCCGTAATATTGCTTCAACAAGGGGCCGGTCCTCAGAATAAATGATTTGCAAAAAAAGACCCGGATCGTTATAAAATTCTTCTTGATCGTATAAACTCAACAGCACGATGGCGCGGTTGATGTACACCAGGCGCGGGTTGGGGTCGAATCGAAAACTGCAAATAATATCAGAAACATTATCCGCTAAATTTACTATATCTTGTGGTGAGAATTCGGCTGGCATCGTGGTTTCCAAAATCATTCTAAAAAGTATTATTCAGGCTGATTAGCGTAAGTTTTGTGCAAATAGTGCCATAGGTGCAAAAAGTAGCGAAAAAAAGCAAGATTTAGATGCGCAAGGTGAGTTGAATGGCGACCTGCCGTCTGAC
>CAIMZS010000254.1 GCA_903846015.1 uncultured Anaerolineae bacterium
CTCCGTGTAGGGCATTGTTCAAATAGTGCCCATATTGCACGTAGATGGGATCATTTAAGCCGAGCTGCTCACGCAGCTCGGCTACTTTCTCAGCGGTTGCCCTGCGTCCGAGAATTGCGACGGTCACATCTCCTGGCACAAGATGGATGACCAGGAACACCAACATTGAGACGCCCAAAAGCACCAGGATGGATGTGAAGACGCGCCGGACCAGGTAATTTAACATTCAGGGTTATTTGGCAAGCGAGATGTCGAAAATCTGGGGATAACCTTCCAGATCAAATGTAAAGCCTTGAATGACTGGCGCGGTGAGATAGGATGTGTTGACAGTGAACATCGGGATGACGAGCGCGTTTTCCATGATGATATTCTGCGCTTTGGCATAATCCAGTTTGCGGGCATTCTGATCAATGTTTGTGTCGGCATCCGCGAGGGCGGCATCCAGTTCGGCATTTGAGAAGTTGGTCCAGGCGCTGCCCTTGCCGTTGATGTTTTCCGAGTGGAACAAATAGCGCAATGGGGAAGGATCGGGGCGGGTCCAATACATATATACGAGGTTGTAGCGGGCTGCCAGGTCTTCAGCATAAGCAGCATTGTCATCCATGGATCGATATTGGACATCGAAACCGGCTTCTTTCAGATAACCTGATAGAAGCTCGTTGAAGGCTTCAGACCAGGAGGGGTTATCCGGCCAATCGATGGTCAGCTTTTGTCCATTTTTCTCGCGGATGCCATCACTCCCCGCGACCCAGCCGGCTTTTTCCAGCAAGCTTTTGGCTTCATCAAGATTAAAGCTATAAAGGCTGGCGGCTTTTTCATCATAGCCCCAAGTAGTGGGGGAAATGACACTATTGGCTGGTAACCCAAGCTTCTTGAAAGCAGTCTGGGCGAGTTCAGTCTGGTTCACCGCAAGAATCATGGCCTTGCGGACGTTGATATCGTCGGTGGGCGCCTTGGTGGTGTTGATCATCAGGATGGCGGGGACGCCAGGCTGGGCGAAGTTTTGGAGGACGGCTTTGCCAGCATCCACCATTGAGACGGCGTCGAGGACGGGCGGATCACCAGCGATTGAAATTTCGCCGGTCTCGAAGGCAGTCAGGCGGGTGGCGGCTTCGGGCAAAATGCGGAAGATCACCTGGTCGAGGAAGGCTTTGCCGGCATGCGCGGCAAATTCGGGCGCCCAGTTGTAATCAGCGTTGCGTTCGAGCACGATCTGTGATTGTGCGTCCCATTTGACTAATTTGAACGGTCCGGTGCCGACAGGGTTGCGGCCGTAATCTTTCCCATATTTTGTGAGTGCGGCGGGGGATGAAATGCTCAGCCACTGGCGTCCTGCATCGCGTAGAAACAAGGGATAGGAAGCGCCAAACTTGATGGAGACAGTGTAATCATCCACGATGGTGGTCTCGACATACTTGTGGTCTTTCAGCAGAGACTTGCCGCCTGAGTCGAGGACTGCATCGCTAAGGATGTGATCGAAAGATGCTTTGACAGCATCTGCCTTGAAGGGCGTGCCGTCATGGAAGGTAACATCCTTGCGGAGCGTGAAGGTGAACTCAGAATAATCGGCGTTCGGTTTCCAGGCGCTGGCGAGACCAGGGTGGATTGAGCCATCGGGCGCGACCGAGAGAAGAGAGTCAAACAGGCTCTGAAGAATGAACTGCTCCTGAATCATGACGGCTGCGCCGGGGTCGAGTGTTTGCGGTTCATTGGCGATGCCGAGGGAAAGCGTGCCACCGAATTGATCGGGTGTTGCGGTTGCCGCAGGAGCCGAAGTCGCCGTTGGGGCTTCGGTGGCGGCCGGTGGCTGGGTGGCAGCCGGGGCCTGGGTGGCGGCGGGAGGCTGTACCACTTGTGTAGGTGTGGCAGCCGATCCGCAGGCTGCCAGCAACAGGCCGGCTATCGCCAGCATTGTAATTAACAGGATGGAGCGTTTTGTTTTCAGCATTTGATTTTTTTCCTTTGAAGAGGTTAATATATCCCCTAAAGTCCACGTCAAAATAAAATAATTTGCATTTCATTTAACTGGCGAAGGGATATGGAAATATTGTTTATAGTTTACCATTTTCTGAACTTGCTGGGCACGAATCTTAGCATAGATGCCGGGGCAATCGCATTTAAGTTTTTTGAGGTCATACACAAGCCCGGTCTCACGCAAAGTCGCAAAAGGCGCAAGGAAGAGCTTTTTTGAGGGAATTGGTTGGCTTGGTGGTATTCAGCAGGTGAGA
>CAIMZS010000255.1 GCA_903846015.1 uncultured Anaerolineae bacterium
AATCTGCGATAGTCCCGGTTCCAGCACGAGGCGGTTCAGACACGAGGCGGATCAGACTTAGACGTGGTGCTCTTGTGTGAGTCGTTCAGCTTCCTCAGGTTCGGTCGTTTCCCAGATCGGCACGATCGGGAAGAAGCGGGTAAAAGTTAAATATAACAAGCTCAAGCCAGAGAACAGCCCCACTGTGATGGCAATCTCCACCCAGGATGGATGATAGATTGCGAAACCGTCCATCAATGGAGAAATAAAGCGTGGGCGGGTCTCTGTGGGCACAATCACAAGGAAACGTTCGATCCACATACCAATGTTGATCGAGATGGAAGCAAACACCATCCATCCAATGTTATTCTTTCCCAGGAAGACAAAGATAATGATTGGCAGAACAAAAACGGTGATGCCCATCGTCCAGAACATCGGAGCGAAGTCACCGGTAAGCTTTTGCCAGAGCACGGGCATTTCATCCGCCAGGTTACCATACCCCGTGGTCAGGAATTCCGCGAGCATCATATACAACCAGGCCACCGTGAAAACGATCAGCAGTTTACGCAGGTAATTGAAAAGGCTGACGGGCAGCACGGTTTCCATATGGTAGACCTTGCGCAAAATCGCCAATACAATAACGACTGCTGCAGTGCCAGAGAAAATCGCGCCTACCAGGAAGAATGGGCCGATCAAGGCGGTGTGCCAACCAGGCTGCACCGTCATACCAAACACCCACGAAACCACAGTATGCACCGTCACTACCAGCAAGGTCATAAAAATCGCCATGCCGTCAAGCACTTTTTCAAGACGTTCAAACTGCTCAGGCCGCCCAGTCCAACCCAGGGCAAGCATCCGGTACATCTTCTGCCACCAGGCCGGTACGTTGGTCAGCCGGTCACGGCACAGGGCAATATCTGGCAGCAGCGAAAGATAAAAGAAAACGATGCTCGAAAACAAGTACAGCGAAACCGCGCTGATATCCCACAGCAGCGGCGACTGAAAGCGCCCGTAAAAAATGATATTCATCACGCGGTCAGGCCGGCCCATATCGATCAGGATCGAGCCAACGCCGAAGGGAAGACTGAATAGCGTGATGGCCTCAGCCGCGCGCGTCAACGGTTTGCGCCAGCCCGCCCCTGCCAACCGCAAAATGGCAGAAATGAAGGTGCCGGAATGCGCCAGGCCAATGAAAAACACAAAGTTGGTGATATACAATCCCCAATACACCGGCCGGCCCAACCCGGTTTCACCTAGCCCTGAAAACCACTGCGTCAAGTAAGCATACACGCCGATCCCCAGCAGGATCAACAGCGCCCCCCACAACATTACATCCTTGCTGGTAACGCGACGCTGCAGGGGATCCAGGATAATGCTTTCGTTCTTGTTATAAGGATGGTAGGTGATTGTCATGGCTTATCCTTCCCGCAGGTAAATGGTCTTCGGTTCTGTGCCAACTTCATCCAACACACGGAAGGCGCGAGTACTCTTTGCCAGCCGCGAGACGGTACTGTTTGGGTCATCCATATCGCCGAAGAAACGCGCCTTGCCGGTGCAGGTTTGCACGCAGGCTGGCACGTATTCATCAGCGCGGAAATCACGTTTTTCAGCTTCGGCCTGTGCGCGCGCCTTTTGCAAGCGGTGGATGCAGTAGGTGCATTTCTCGACTACGCCCAACGGACGCACGGCAGGACCTTCCAACACACCGCTCGCTTCGACACGATCCGGATTCAAATGCTCAGCCATGGGAGCTTCCCATTTAGCTTCATGCCAGTTGAAATAGCGCACGCCGTACGGGCAGCCGACCGTGCAGAAGCGGCAGCCGATGCAGCGGGCATAGTTTTGCTCCACAATCCCTTCGCTGTTCTTGAAGGTCGCACCCACCGGGCAAACCCTGATGCAGGGCGGGTTTTCACAGTGCATGCACGGACGAGGAATGTAACGCATTGTCGTATTTGGATACGTTCCGTTTTCATCCGGGGAGGCTACAGGCAGAGGGAAGACATCATTCCAACGCATGGCGCGCCCAAGCTTGGCCTCTTCCGGCTTAACGGCAGGGGTATTATTTTCGGCGCGGCAGGCGATACTACAGCCCTGGCAAGCCACGCATTTATCCAGATCAATAACCATCGACCATTTAGCCATTATCTTCTCCTATGCCGCATACACTTTAACATTTGTATTCGTAAAAACAGCCAACCCGCTGGCTGGTTCGCTGACCGGATTGAGTATTTCTAAGCCGTTGACGCCGCGTCCACCAGCAAAACGGCCGGTGGTGTGACCCTGGTTATACGGCAGGTTGACAACATCCGGGCGCAAACCACCCACCGTGCGCATTTTGGTTTTAAGTTTTCCGAACGGGCTTTCCACCCAGATCATGTCCTTATCCGCCAGGCCGAGGCCGCTGGCTGTTTCCGGGTTCATCTCCAGCCACGAATCCCAGGTTTCGCCAACGGTCATACCGCTGATTTCCTGCAAAGTGGGCAGGTTGGCTGCCGCGCTGACCGGACCAAGACTCATCAGGGTGATGACATTCAAACGCAAAGGAAAACCAGCCACATCACCAGCCTGCGGACCATTTTCATGGTGCGGCAGGCAAATTGCATCACCAGTCTCGGAAATACCAAACTTGGCGAGTTGATCCTTCTTCATGGCGCCAAACAGACAGAAAAGTTCGCGGCTGTAGAAATCGAAACGGCCATCGCGTGGAGCGTTGCGACGATCACGGCCAACTACTTCGTTGACCCAATGGGTACTGCCACGGTGAGCGTAGCGATAACCAGGGATCAGCCAGACACCCAGCTCCTTGAAAGTCTTCCACTCCACGCCAATATCCTTAAGCCGGAATTGAACGAGCTCATCAAAAGTTTTCCAGGGAAACGCTGAAGCCATCCCTGCGCCCATCGCCTGGGCGATCTGCAAGATCACATCACCACTGTTGCGCGACTCAAGCCGAGGTTCGACTGCTGGCTGGCGCAGGGCCACACCGGGATAACCCAACCCGTGAATGGCATCATCCTGCCAGCGCTCGAGGAAAGTGGCCTCGGGCAGGATCAAATCGGCCTGGCTGGCAGATTCATCCGCAAAGGTTGCAAAAGAAACGATAAAGGGGATCTTCTTGAAGGCTTCGGCGAAGCGCTGACCGCCGGGGGCATCAAAAAGCGGGTTGGCATCATACATAAACAACGCTTCGACGGATTGCCCTGCGAGCACACGGTCGGCAACAGCCTGGTAGGCGCTGCGCCCCAGCGGGAACAAGGTTCCAGCACCATCGACACGCTCGGTCGCGAGTCCTTTGGTGGCTATTTCATCGGCAGGCAGAGCCGGCCATTCAGCACAGTCAAAATAACGCTGGGTAAGCACACCGCCGGGCCGATCCAGGCTGCCCACCAATGCGTTGAGCATGTGCACCGCCATCGCGGCATACACACCGCTGATGCTGCCGTTGAGCAGACCACCCCGCCCTGGGATGATGGCTACAGCCGGGGCATTGCTGGCGAATTCACCGGCCAACCGCGCAATGGTAGAGGCGGGTACACCTGTGATCTTTTCTACGTGGGTCGGATCGTAGTTTTCGAGCACAAAAGTCATGAAACCCTTGTGGTTTTTGGCCTTTTCATCAGAAAAGTCTTCAAAGCCAAAGGAATAGTTATGGATGAAATCCGCGTCATACTGGCTGGAGCGAATGATCACATTGCAAATACCCAGCGCAAGCGCGGCATCGGTGCCAGGCTTAATCGGGATCCACTCATCGGCCTTAGCTCCGGTAATACCCTGGCGCGGATCGATCATGACAACCTTGCTGCGGGTAGCGCGTCCACGGCGCGAATAGCTCATCCCGCTGATCGTGCGGTGCGGGTTGGGGCCGGCTTCCAGCAGGTTGGCGCCAAAGGAAAGGATATAACGGCTGTTTTCCAGATCGTAAACAGGCAGGTCGTAAACACCCTGGGTCAGGTAAACACCCAACTTGGCAGCCGCCACATTCAGGCTTTCATTGCGAACATAATTGGGCGAGCCAAATGCCTGCATAAAACGTTCAAAGAGCGGGCGCAGTTGGCCGCGCGTATCACCAGCCATGAAAAGCAGTTTTTCCGGCTGACCCGCGGAGCGCAGGGCATTGAGTTTATCTGCCACCGTTTTGATGGCTTCATCCCAGGTGATCGTCTCCCATTGGCCGCTTCCGCGCTCACCCTTTCGTTTCTGTGGGCCGTTGAGTCGATCCGGATGATAGAGCAGTTCAAGCGCGGCTTGACC
>CAIMZS010000256.1 GCA_903846015.1 uncultured Anaerolineae bacterium
GATAGTCCCGGTTCCAGCACGAGGCGATAGTCCCGGTTCCAGCACGAGGCGATAGTCCCGGTTCTAGCACGGCCACGAGGTGCAGACCCATTTCTTGACGAATTCAAAGTTTAGGAATTAACCGGCGTACCAGACTTAAGCGATAAAAATATTTTTGTAAGAAAATAAGCGGCCAACCATGTCAGCAAATTGAGCGCCACAAAAAATGTGATGATGGTGTAGTTTCCAGAGTTGAAGATTGGCGAGGGTGGCGGGTGCATGATGTTGGAAGCTGTTGCAAAGATGACTCGCAAGATGATGATAAAGGCAAGATTGGCAGCGGAAGTGAGCAGATTGTTGGAAATGATCCACAGACCGAGCTGCAGCAGCACACCCACTACAGCAAAAGTGAGCGCCAGCCTGAAACGCGGCTCGGCCAGGAACAGGCCATTCCAGTTCGACTGCATGGCCCACAAGGAGAGCGGCAGGTAGCTGACCCAAAAAACGATACCCGTCCGGCCCAGGGCTTCGCCCCAGCGGTAAAAAGTGCCTTCGCGCGGAGCTTGCGCCGGTATAAAATGCGCAATCAGCGCAAGCGCGCCAATCAGGCCAGCCAGGATAAAGGCAACTTCCGCCGTCAACACCCAGGCACCGTGCAAGTAGACAATCCTCACATTGGACCCGAGCGCCTTTTCTTCGGGACCCAGGAAAGTGGCAATCGCAATGATGATGACGATGCCGAAAAAGAAAAGCAGGGGAGAGACTTTTGGCTTGGACATGAGTTGGATTTTACCTCATGAAACAGTTTGGAATGAAAAAACGAAAAGGAACGATGATACTCGTTCCAGTGGCAATCTGCGCGGGACATGCACATCACAAAGCATTCCAGGGACAGGCCAATCGCATCTAAATTGGGTAGTTGGAAGCCCAATGTTTCTCATTTGCCGAGGCCGTTCTGGGCTATGAGAAGCCCCATATAAATGGGGCTTCCGACCAGCACAAATGAGGCAATCCAGCGAATGAATATGGTTAAGCAAAAGCCGCCAGACACAAAAGCTGAGCAGATCAAATTATCGTATTTTACGGACCACAAACAACTTTGTACTCAGCCTTAGCTACATCGCTGTTCGGGCTTGTGACCACCAGCTTAACCCAGAACGTGCCCGCGGCGCCATATTTTACGTAATCCGAGACGGTCAGGGTGCCGAACTTGGTGAACTTGATCACCTGGGATGATGTGACATTGCCTTGACTGGTTTCCCAGTGCCATTCGACGATCGCTGGGCCGTTGGTTGTGATAGACCCGGTTAAAGTCACGGGAGTGTATGGGAAAACACAGCCGGGCACCGTGATATCCCTGGGGTCGAGCTTGAGTGAAACATCGGTAACAAGCACCTCGGGGGGCGGAACAACCTTGACAAGCGCTAAATCACCAGATGCCAGTGTGACCGAGCCAGCTACCCAGCAAATCAGATCAGGATTTTTAGGGGTACGGATATACCACCAGTTGGAGTCACTGGCTTTACCCTCGATACGTGCCGATTCACCCAGCAGAAAATATCCAACAACAGAATACTCGGTGCCGGGACCAAAACGACAGTTGACCGGCTTATCGATGGTCGTCAGCGTCGGCTCTGATGGCGTGGGGTTGGAGACCAGGGTGGGAATCGGGGTCAAAGACGGGACTGGAATCGCAGTTTCAGTTGGAGGCAAGGATGGCGGCAGATCGGTGGGCGAGACCTGGGTTGGTACCGTTGTGGAAGTGGGCTGGGAAGTGGCTTGAACAGCCGCACTGGCAGCCGGTACCGCAGTCGGCGAATTCACATTGACCGTCACCGTGCTGCAAGCCAGTATCAGCGCAGCGATGGCGCAAATCGAAAAAATAACCTGTGGTTTCATACATCTCTCCTCAATAAACACAGTGTCTGGATTGATTGGATAATCTTACCCTGACAATCCAACCAGCGCAATTCTGAAAAGATACCACTTTCAGAATCAGGCACGCTTAATGGAGGTGAATAATGGATTGGTAAAACCCATATTAAGTCACCTTATTCACCCGCTCTTTCCCCTATCAAAATACCCCGTGCTTTCTAATGTGGAGGCCCCAAAAACTCACCCAGAAGCAGGAATATTACAAACACAAGCGGCAAGACCGTAATCCAGACCATCCACGAACGTTCATGCTTTCGGACAAGCGCAGCCAGCCCGGTGATCCCGGCTGACAACCCACACAACAACATTAAAATGCCGTAGAAGGGTAATATATTTTGCTGCCACCAGGAGCTTGAGGATAACTGCATAAACACAGCTGCGTTGATGATGAACATCACCACAAAGACTGCCATCAATCCCACCGCCCAGCGTCCCTGCCGCGTGACAGGAAACCTCCAAATGGTAGAACCAGGGATAGTAGCCACCTTACACCTCCAATCTGGAATATGGAATATGGAAACCGGTTCCTTTCTTTTTTATCTTAGCACGCAATTTTCTCCATTTCAATGCCGAGATGTTGCACTGCCACAACAAACCAATCTCATAAAATAACGTTGGCGTAGCGCGCCAGGCAGAATGCAGCCATTTTTCACAATGCTTTCCTTATGGCCGCGAACAGAATTTCTTTATACAACCTGCAAACAATCTACATAATTTCTTGAAATTTGCGTGCTATTATAGGAAAAGTAAACAAAAGGAGATTCAAATATGAAAAAAATATGGAAATGGATCCTTGGGATCTTGATTGTATTGGCAGTGGTTGCGGTATTGGTGGCAGTCCCATTAGTAGTCATGCGCACGAATCCCGTCGCGGCACGCGGTTGGAATAATGGGCCCATGATGCCCGGTAATCAGCTGCAGCCAGGCCAGGCACCATCAGGGCGGAACTTTCAACACCCGCAAGTGCCCGGATTTGAAGGACAAGGTGGGCGGATGATGGGTGGCGGGCGCGGGTTCAATCGCGGTTTCTCACCATTCGGATTTGGCGCCATGTTTATCGGAGGCGTGCTGCGATTAATCCCATTAGTTCTGCTGGGGCTGCTGCTGTTTGGCGTTTACCAGCTCGGAAAACGCGCAGGGAAGCGATCCAGCCTGGCAACGGTGGCAGCACCTGCCCAACCGGCGCCTGCCCCAACACAGCCCGATGCAAACATCGCAGCTGAAAACAATCAACCACCAGTAGCGTAAAAAAGTTACAGAAAAAGAACCCGCACCTTACAGTGCGTGTTCTTTTTCTGCTCTATGGGGTTTTCCGCATTAGTCCCGGTTCCGGCACGAGGCGCTTGTCCGTGTCCAATGTTTTTTTTACCACGCCAATTCCCAGAGAGCCTCTTTTTCGAAGCCTGGCAAAACATTCTACGCTTCCCCCAACCTGCTGATCCGGCTCTGCGCCATTTTCAACGGCAGCCAGGCACACAAACCAGTGATACTGGTGCCAAACACAAACCCAATCAAGTAGCCAAACGCCATTGGGAGCTGAAGAGCGGCGACAACCCAGAGCGGGGCAATGAACAGGCTAAAACCAAACGGCAAAAACAGGCCGGTCAGAATTGAACCGAGACAGCCCATCCTCCCCGAATTAATCTTACGCGGGTCTTCCCAGTCAAAATTGGCGGTAAGAGCGCCAAAACCAAGCTGGATACCGTTCATACCCGCCAGGCACATGGCCACCGCCAGCAGCCCGTATAAGAATCCCACAAATGGAATACCCTGCAGGATGGAAATACCCCCCAGGAAAAACCAACCCATCCCAAGCGCGGGCAGATAAGCAACAATAAATTTTGCGGTCAGAAGATAGCTCGGAGGCAGGGGCGCAGCCTTCAAAATCCAAAAGGTTTTACCTTCTCGCGAGATGCCGTTGCCTGATAACTGGCCCAACAGCATCCAGCCAACAAACAGCGACATGCCGATATTTCCATAGGCCAACAGTATCCGAAACGAGTCCATGAACCAGCCTGGGGCCTCGCCACGCCCGGCCGGGGCCTGGCCGTTATTTCGAAAGAACATAAAGCTGTAAAGCAGGCCGAAAATCAACGGGCTGACAAGCTGCGACATTTGGCGTAAATCACGCGTCAGGATGATGAAATCACGCCGGATGATGGCGCGCACAGGCGCAGGCAGAATCTGCGCAATCAAACCAGCCAGCCATTCAGACTGGCCTGCGGCTGCTTGAACAGGCAAGCTAACCTTCTTCTTATTGCTGATGACTTGCATGCCGGCCCAACCACTGTAATACCAGCGTTCAGCGGTAACCAGCGCAAACCAGAAGGCCGCCAATGCCAGGCCCAAGCTCATTGACACAAGCAGCAAACCCAAAAACCAGCGCCCCTCTCCCACAGCCACCAGACCCTGTCCGGCCCAATTGAGCGGTATCCACGGCGAGTTAAAACGGGCAGCCACAGTCAATAATCCATCCAGCTGTTTACCGGATGGATCGGAGCCGCCGCGCATGGAATTAGTCAGGTTCCCCGATTGCGAACACAACATCGAAAATATTGCTCCGAAAAAACCAAGCACCTCAGCAATTCGGCGAGCCGGGAAAATCCGGACCACCGCCATCACCAGCAGCGCAGAAAGCCCGGCGGCAGACATGGTCAACACCACCATGATGATCAGTACCAGTGGAAAATACAGGAAGTTGTAACCAGCCGAAGCCCCCAGGCCATACAAAATTGGCAGGCCAAATAATGCCGCCAGGCCGAAATTTGGCAGGACCGCCTGGAGCAGCTTGGCGATAAAAACCGCGCGAATAGGCACCGGCGCGGCAAGCAAGAAGTCCATATCTCCCGAGAGATACAAAGCCTGCAGCAGCACTCCAAAACTGGTGAGAAGGATCCCCAGGAAGAGTGCGGTGAGAATCAGGGCCGGCACAGCCTGCAGGAAGACAGTCACATTACTGCCAACATACTCCGCCAATTCAGGCGAGCGCAAAAAACCAAGCACAAGCCAGCTTATCCAGAAAATAAAGGCCGCCAACGCCATCAGCCCAAAAAGACCGATGACCGTCCAAATCCTGGTTTTTGTTTTGGCGTGGCGAAAGCTGTTGAACGTGATCTGAAAGCGCAAACGCAGTAACTTCAGTACCGCCGCGCTGAGACTCGCTGAAACCGGGGCAGAAGCGTTCATCTCAATATCTCGGCAATCTCTGCCACCTCAGCCCCACCGGTAAGCGCGAGGAAGATATCTTCCAGGCTGGCCTCGCCCGTCTTGCCCAGGGCGCGTAATTCATCCATCGTCCCGACGGCGACAAGCTGGCCCTTGTTGATGATGCCTATCCGGTCACACATACGCTCGGCAATTTCCAGAATATGGGTGGACAGCATAACCGCTGCGCCGCGATCGGCAATCTGGCGCAGGATATCTTTGATCAAACGGGCTGATTTTGGATCAAGGCCAACGGTGGGCTCATCCAACACCAACACCCTCGGATCATGGATTAAAGCCGCCGCCAACGAGGCTTTTTGCTGCATGCCGTGACTGTATGAATCCAGGGTATCATCGGCGGCCTCGGTTAAATCGAACATGCGCAAGAGCTCGTCTATCCGGCGCACAACCTGCTTACGATCGAGATTATATAAATCCGCCACAAAGCCGAGCAGTTCACGCCCGGTCAACTTGGCGTACAGGTTGGGGGTATCGGGGACATAACCGCTGGATGCCTTGGATAACAAAGACTGGGATTGAACATCGTAACCCGCGACTTTGACGCTGCCAGAGCTGGGCTGCAGCAGCCCCACGATCATCTTAATGGTGGTGGTTTTACCGGCACCGTTCGGGCCAAGGAATCCGAATACTTCGCCGCCGAAGACTTGAAAACTGACATCCTTGACCGCTAGCTTATCGCCATATTGTTTGACCAGGTTGCGGGTTTCAATCAGAGCAGACGTTGCAGTTGGGCCGCCATCCATATTTTATCGCTTCAAGGTGCGGTATTGAACGCGCTTGGGTGTCTCGACGGATTTGCCATAACGTTCATGGTAGTCTCTCTCGTAATCAGACCAACTGCCCATAAAAAAGCGTGCCTGGCTGTCACCTTCGAATGCCAGGATATGGGTGCAAATGCGGTCGAGGAACCAACGGTCATGGCTGACGACGATGGCACAGCCAGCAAATTCTTCGAGAGCCTCTTCCAAGGCGCGCAAGGTGTTGATATCCAGGTCATTGGTCGGCTCATCCAGCATGATGACATTGGCGCCTTCTTTAAGGGTTTTGGACAGGTGGACACGATTACGCTCGCCACCAGAGAGCATGCTGATCTTTTTTTGTTGGTCCACACCCTGAAAATTGAAAGATGAACAGTACCCTCGCGCATTGACCTTGCGGCTGCCAAGTTCAAGGACCTCCATGCCACCCGAGATCTCCTCGTAAACAGATTTTTCAGGGTCAAGCGTGCGGGCTTGGTCGGCATAAGCCCATTTTATGGTTTCGCCGATACGCACAGAGCCGCTGTCGGGCTTTTCCTGACCAGTGATCATCTTTAGCAGGGTGGTTTTACCGGCGCCGTTGGGACCAACAATACCGACTATCGAACCAGGCGGGATGCTGGCGCTGAAATTATCGAGGATCAAACGGTCGCCAAAAGACTTGGTAATATTGTTTAATTCAATGACGATATCACCCAGGCGCGGACCTGGTGGAATGTAGATCTCCAGGTCTTCGCGGTATTTTTCGGTTTCCTGGCTTAGCAGTTTTTCGTAGGCCGTCACGCGAGCCTGGCCCTTGGATTGGCGCGCTTTGGGTGACATGCGGATCCATTCAAGTTCGCGCTCAAGGGTTTTCTGGCGGCGCGACTCAGATTTTTCTTCCTGCTTGAGACGGCTGCCTTTTTGCTCCAGCCAGGAAGTGTAATTGCCCTTCCAGGGGATGCCGTAGCCACGATCAAGTTCCAGGATCCAACCCGCAACATTGTCGAGAAAATAACGGTCATGGGTGACAGCGATAACGGTACCCTTGTATTCACGCAGGTGATGCTCCAACCAGGCCACCGATTCGGCATCCAGGTGGTTGGTAGGCTCATCCAGCAGCAGAATATCGGGTTCAGTTAACAACAAGCGGGTCAGCGCCACACGACGGCGCTCGCCACCTGAACAAATGCGGATGGGGGTATCTGCCGGGGGGCAGCGCAGAGCCTCCATCGCGACGCCCAGGTGCGAATCGAGATTCCAGGCATCGACCTTATCCAGAGCATCTTGCAGCTTGGCCTGTTCATCAATAAGGGCATCGAAATCGGCATCCGGTTCGCCAAATTTGGCATTGACTTCCTCGTATCGAGCCAGCATATTGACGATGGGCTGGACGGCCTCGCGGATGACTTCAATCACAGTTTTGGTGTCATCCAGCTTTGGCTCTTGTTCGAGCATGCCGGTGGTATAGCCCTTGCTGATCGAAATCTCGCCGACAAAATCTTTGTCAACACCCGCCATGATGCGCAGAAGGGTGGATTTACCGGCGCCGTTAAGACCGAGTACACCAATCTTTGCGCCGTAATAAAAGCCAAGGGTAATGTCGCGAAGGACTTGCTTGTTATTGGGGGGCACAATGCGCCCCACCTTTGTCATGGAGTAAATTACCTGGGTATCGGAAGGCATATTATCAATGGGTGTTGAATGAGTTGGGTGAATAAAGATGGAATGATTTTATCAGAGAGTGGGACAAGCGCCGGGATTTTGGAATGCCAAATGGAACGTGTATGCCGGTTGGGCAGTTGATAGGAAGCTTTTCACCCGGCCTGAGCCGGTTCTAAAATAGAACGCCGCTCCGTCCCTGGGGTCTGCCGAGCAGTTTTGGGATAAAAAGATGGCGGGCCTGGCACCACTCAGAACCGGGGCCTTCCCAGCCGCATTGATCAAAATCAACTTTATCCCTGTCATTGAAACTGACGCCCTCGTCTTCGAGCAGCTGCCTTTGTTTTTCGGCCCCAGGGCGCTGGCTGATCTTGCCCTGAGAGTTGATGACGCGCTGCCAGGGAACGTCAGCGGGGCAGTTAGCCATTGCGCCTCCAACCCAGCGTGCGCCAAAGGCTTCGTAATCTTTTAGATTCAACTTGCCGGGCGCAGGAATCATACCTGCGATCTGACCATAGCTGGTCACTTTGCCAGCAGGAACCTGGCGGGCAATCTCCCAGACCATAGCCTGGAATTCATTTGGGTTGGGTGGGGATGAGAAGCTCATGTGCTTTCCCTTGAGACAGATGGACTTCCTGCTGAGATTTGGACAGAAAATTGTAGGGGTGGAGCGACGATCCACCCCTACAACAAAAATGTACCCACAGTGTATCAAAAAAAAGGGTCTTTAGGAATTTCTGCGCTAGTGCCCGTTCTAGCAGGGCCGGTTCAGACACGTCCAATGTTTTTTCTAGCCCTGCCAGGTGATCAGCATCAGATCGGCATAATCTTGCAGATGCTTGAAGCCGTAGAGCCTGGCGCCTGGGAAGACCATCCGTGACTGGCGCACGTAGAAAATCACAAAAAAATAAGACTATTGCATGAAGAGCAGCAAAGTAATATTATTATAAATGGGGAATGTTCTGCGTTTACAGGCAAAATAATGCTTCCTGTCATTGCACGGGAATCGAGAAAACCACGGCCTTCAAAAAAAATACGCGCATTGGGCAGACAGTCATAATCAAGAACAGATTCATCTGGTTTAGATTTCCCTGGGATTATCCCTGAATACAGAACCGGAAGATATACAAGGAAAGTGACATGAAAAAGAAATCCGCTACACCCTTGGATGCCACTGATCTACGCCGCAGTGCAGAAATCAGGTTGAACAAGCGAAAGCACGCAAATCAACTTGTGATCAATGCAAACAACCAGCAATTGATCCATGAACTGGAAGTCCACCAAATCGAGCTGGAGACACAGAATAACGAATTGGCGCGAACGCGCTCGGAAGTGGAAACGCTCCTCGAGAAATACACCAACCTGTATGACTTTGCACCCGTAGGCTATATCACCCTCAGCAAAAAGGGGCTGATCCTGGAAGCTAATATCCCCGCCTCCGCCCTGCTGGGCATCAAGCGCAGCCAACTGATCAAACAGCCTTTTTCCCGGTTCATTCTCAATGAAGACCAGGACATATTCTACCGCCAGCATCAACGACTGAATGAAACAGGTGAACCGCAGTCATGCGATTTAATGATCAGGAAGGCTGACACAGGCCTTTTGGTTTGGGCACATCTGGCATCCATTTTGACACAGAATGGCGAAGGCGCTAACATTTTCCGTATGATGGTGAGCGATATCAGCGAGCGCAAACGGGCGGAAGACGAAATACGCAAGCTCAATGCCGAGTTGGAAGGCCGAGTTGAAGCGTCCAACTTCAAATTACAAGAAGCCCAGGAACTGCTTATCCGCCAGGAAAAACTGGCCCTGTTAGGACAATTGGCCGGAGGCGTGGGCCACGAACTGCGCAGACCACTGGCCGTCATCCTGAACGCGGTCTATTATCTGAGACTGGTTCAACCAGACGCGGATGAAAAAATCCGCCAATATCACAATATGATCGAACAAGAAACGCATTCTGCTGAGAAAATCATCCACGATTTGCTGAACTTTGCGAGAGTAAAATCTGCGGATAAGGAACTCGTCCCTGTTTCCGAACTGATCAAGCAAGCCCTGGAACAATTCCCTGTGCCCAAATTGGTGCATCTAAAACTTGGCCTGGCCGTCAATCTGCCAAAGGTTTTTATCGACCTGCGCCAGATGGAACAGGTACTCGGTAACTTGTTTGTCAATGCCTGCCAGGCTATGCCCACGGGAGGAGAATTGACAATCTCAACTCATCAGCAAGCCGGGATGATCATTATCTCGGTGCAAGATACTGGTGTGGGTATCACGCCAGAAAACATGAAAAAGCTCTTCGAGCCGCTCTTTACAACCAAGCTCAATGGTATCGGGCTGGGACTGGCCATCAGTCAGAAACTGGCTGAGGCCAACGGCGGGTGGATCGAAGCGCACAGCGAACCTGGGCGAGGCAGCACATTCCAAATAAGCTTACCCGTGAAGCAGGAGTCAAAATGAAACAGCGCCTGCACATTTCGCTGCTGCTTGCCGGCTTTCTCATTCTATCTGCATCCTCATGTGTTGCTGCCGCGCGACAGGTGGACAGCGCTCCAACTTCCGGCGTTTTGGCAAACGAGACAACCTTTAAAACCATCATCATCGATCATTATGCC
>CAIMZS010000257.1 GCA_903846015.1 uncultured Anaerolineae bacterium
ATGGCAAAGCCGATGACCATGATGGGCGAGCGTTTCTTTTTTTCCATTTTGTTTCTGCTCCTTGTTTGGGCTTACCCCGATAAGATCAGCCGGCACGTCAGCGGTTCCGAAAAGTGTCGGAACTTAACGCAAAAAGCGACCATCGACACCAGTGATCTTTGAATCCCAAAGAAATAGTGTGGGTGGTCGCTTCTAAGGTTGAATTACACAGGAAGTTTTGGCGACCGATAGTTGTTAGATCATGGATCGAATTTACACTGGCAGAGTAATGGCGAGTAAAGTGTTTGCAACGAATTAGGCTATAAGGGATTAGGTTGGTTCAAATGACATCAAAACCGATTTCTTGCAGATATTCAAATGTGGGGTCATAAAATTCATGTTTACGGGTTGAATCTTCCGCATCGCCTTCAGGAACGACAATTATCATTCCTTGCCGAGCACGAGTTAAAAGAACACGATAGGCATTTTTGAGATACGTTTGACGTTCAGTCTTCCGAATGTGATTCCAATGGTCACCAACAAATGACCGATATTCCCAGCCATCTTTGGAGTATCTAAAATCAGCATCCCAGGTGATGCATGCCCAATCTAGCTCAAGTCCTTGCACATGAAATTCAGTTGCAACATCTTCAAGATAATAAGATGAGCGCACATCTTCTTTTCCATCGAGGAACCAATGGATTGGATCCATCGGTGACCTGACATCAATTGCGTATGGCTTTAACCGTTCCGCCTGTGATGAAACTACAATTCCATATCGTTCTGAGCCACGAGCTTTTTCTCTTAGCCAAAGCTTTGCCTTTGACAGGTTGCGTGTGATAATAATTGGATATTTGCTTTTTACTTTTGTTAAAGTCTCGCTCGCACCGTCGACATCCATATCCAACAATTGCTTTACTAACAAAGATACATCCTCAGCGCGAAACGAACGCATTGAGACAGAAAGATGTAATTGATCTTTTTGAACTATATTTGGGCGCGCTTTGATTTGATCCAATATTTTCCCGGCACCATATTCACTATCTATCAAACGTGATGAGATGTAAATATGCCAATCTGGGAAAGAGCGATTTAGGGATTCAATCCATTCACTGATACCCGCCTCGCCCGTAATTATTTCTTGACCTCCACCAACCAGACATACCACAACTGCCCAGTCTAGATGACGATCAAGGCACGAGATCAAAAATTCAGGCTCAGATTGGTTGAAATTCGGCGTATTTTTCTTCTGGCGCATAAAATTGGCAGTCTGTTGTAGATCCCACGCACGTTGCGCCTCGTCAAATAAGGCAACATGTTCAACGGGTGGTCTTTGGGAATCAACCAGACATTCATCGCGAAAATTGTGAACGTTTTGAATGAACATCTTAACGTCGCTTAGCGCTTCGGCTTTTTTGATTTTCTTTCCCCGTTCTTTCTCATAACGAACTTTGTCACGTGCCAGGGCTTCACGTAAAATCGCAACAAGCGGACCATTACCGGATAAAAATACGCTGTAAAGGTCGTTATCCTTATCTACATGCGTGGTCGCAATATTAAGACCCACCAATGTCTTGCCAGCGCCCGGCACTCCAGTCACAAAACAAATGGATTTTTGGGACTTCTCTTTTGATACATGGATCACTTCAGCAACCGCATCGGAGGTTTCACTCAAGTTTATTGCGCTCGCATCGCTGCGTGAAATATCCTTCACGGAATGGCCGTTGTATAAGGCCATTGCTGCTTCGATAATTGTTGGCGTAGGGCAATATCTACCGAGTTCCCATTTTTGTGTGTCTATGGGTACATCATCTGCAAAACGCAAAATATCGGCAATCACTTGCTCAAGCATCAGTGAATTGGATTTAATTGGAAAAAGCATTTTGTCATTGTGCGTTGTGGTAGCGACAATTCTTGCCTGACTCTTAGCATGGGTAGCGATGAGGATAGGAGCAATAAAATGGTCGTGACTCGCCTCATGGAAGTTTTTTAAATCCAGAGCGTAATCCCAAACCTGGTCAATGGCATAAGATGGATATTCTTTTTCACCTACTTTAAATTCAAGAACAAATATCACTGCTCCAATTAAGAGAACAACATCGATTCGTCTTCCCATACGTGGAATTGAATATTCAAAATAGATGGTTCCATGAAATTGAGATAGCGTTTTCTGTAAAACGATTATTTCGTACAGCCAGGCATCGCGTTGGGTTTGCTCCAGAGAAAAATCATTATTTCGTGCAAGTGCGCCAAGAATTAAATCCGGAGTAGTATTTCGAAAGTCAGCAATTGAATTGGAGTAATATTCCCTTTTCATAAATTCATCTCCGTTTATAAGCAGAAATAACTTTAACTATCTCTATTATCAGCCAGAAAAGTGTAATTCAGTGAAACGAGTCTGATAAATCCAATATTCGTACATGTGTCCCGGTTTTGAGATTGAATGGGTATTCGGAATGCGTGTTAGGACTACACTTCGGTGAGAAATGCGCTCTCGATACTGGCAATCGAGAGTAGTTTCTCCTGAGTAGGCATGATCTGCGTAACCAATGTGTCCGGGCCATTCTGCCACTGGGTCGATTCTCCAATGGAAAAGGATGGCGCGATCTCCACTGACAGTCCTGAACTGGCTGAACGCCCAAAGCCCCAGCTGGTTGATCCTCCAGTTGAGTAGGTGCAGAAGCTGATTTGGTATCTGCCTATAGAATGGTATTGCTTGTATTTCTGGTATCCGCGATGGAATTCGTTATCGCTTTTGGGACAACAAAGTTCCCATCCCCACCCATTTTCACGAACAATGTATCAGTTACAGCCATTTGAGCATCCTTGTGTGCCGGGTATATTCCCGGCTGGTGACTGAATTGGCCGGGCTGTTTCGCTCCGGTGTTCTTCCGGAGAAAATCTTTTGTGTCTGCCCGCGGCAGGCACAAAAGATGGCGAAATTCCCTGTATGTTTGTAGTAGAGCTATTCAATTGGTAAGATGCAAAAGCCTACGTTGAAAAAAAACAAAAACCAACGTTTGGGAATGCGACCAACGTTGAGATGCAGTACCAACATACCTGAGCGGTAGGTTGATAAATTGATCCTGTCCATTCTTTGAATGAAAGCGATGGATTTATCACCCTGCCTGGTGATTGGCTTAAGCAAATCGTTCGACGAGCGCTTGCAGCCCGGCTGACCTGAAGCCGAATTGAGAATAGCCGGTTTATTTACAGGTTTTTCAACGCCCGTACAATCTCGATATCCGATGGCTCTGCACACTGAATGTAGGCCGGCTGGATCAGCACCGGCTCCAGGTCGAAGACATCCGTGCTGTAGCCCGGACCAGGTATTCAAACGGTTGAAGTGATGGGGTGGAAAGTGCTATAATCGTATTACCAAAACCGTTCGATAAGGAGAACGTAAGAAATGTACGCCACTACCATTTCCACTAAATACCAGGTGGTCATTCCCCTGGAAGTCCGCAAACAATTTGGCCTGAAACCCGGGCAAAAAGTCGTTTTTATTCCGCACAAAAAGACTTTGCGCATGGTCATCGTCCCGCCCATCGAAGCAGCCGAGGGGTTCTTGCAGGGCCTTGATACCGATGTGCAGCGCGAAGAAGAGGACGAAGAACGATGAACATTGTCGATTCGTCGGGTTGGCTCGAATATTTCGCCAAGGGCCCCAATACGGCCTTTTTCAAACCGATCCTCCTCAATGCTGAAGCGCTCCTGGTTCCCACAATCTGCCTGTATGAAGTCTACAAGCGGATTGTCGCCCAGCGTGACGAAGAAGAAGCCCTGTCCGCCATAGCCTGGATGGCAACTGCCCAGATTATTGACTTGAACCAGGAAATCGCCATCCAGGCCGCCGATTTATCTCGTGAACATAAACTGGCAATGGCCGATAGCATTATCTACGCCACCGCGCGCACTTTCCATGCCATACTCTGGACCCAGGACGCCCATTTTGCCGGGTTGGAAGGCGTGGAATTCACCGAGAAGCAAAAATAGCAGATTAAGTGTCGGTGTCATTTTTAAACCACTCAGAACATGAATTCATCGAAAAGAACCAAAGAAAATTCGGGGGTATTCGTGAAATTCGTGGCAGGTTTTCAAACAACACCATCAGGCAGACTATCACAAATCCCGCAGTGCCATAACAATCTCCATATCCGATGGTTCGGCACACTGAATATAAGCCGGCTGGATCAGCACCGGCTCCAGGTCGAAGACATCGCTGCTGTAGCCCAGCTTGGTAATGGCGTAGGTTTTGGGATGCGCGCCAGGTAGCGTTTGTATTCCGTATTCACCATGCCCTTCTCGGTTTTCCCCAGGTGCGGCAGAACCATATCGCGGTCAGTGGCATCCTTGGTCTGAAACAGAAACAGGTTGGCGCAGGAAGAGAAAATGCCCTTGGGCAGCGCCGAAACGGTCTGCGTCATCAGGTGCAGGAATACGCCGTACTTGCGCCCATCCCGCCACATGCTCTCCCAGATGGCCGCCACTGAGCCGGCCGCCGCATTGCTGTCGTTGTCGGCTGCCGCGCCACGATTTGCTCAGCAAATCGCCACACCTGATAAAACCTTGTTGGCCTCCTCAAGGTACTTGCAACCAGGGCGATGATCAGTAGAACGAAACTTAGCTTGATGGTCTTCATGAGGCGCTCTCCTGGTCAAAACGAACACGCTCAAATTTCCAACCGGCATCCGCGCTTTCAACCACAATCACCTGGGTGCTGCTGGTGTTGGCTTCCCCGCTATCCAGGTTGGTGCAGATGGTTTTAAGCTCCCAGATTTCTGATTTCGCAGGTTCGTCCAGCTTTGTCACAAGGGTTGCGGATGCTGTCTTGCAGGCCAGGCGCAGCGAGTCCTTTTCAACGGAGGGCCAGAACATGGGGGCGTAGGCATTTGTAACCATTTCGCAGCCGGCATCCGTGGCCAATTTGCAGAGTGAATCGATCCAGGCTGTTTGTCCGGCCTTTGCATCAACCGATAAGAAGGCCTCCAAGCCTGTCCGGGCGGCGTTTTCTGCGCTCATCCCAGGCTGTTCGCGTTGAAACAGGGCTGGCAGGCGGGACCAGATAATGAACCCGGCGGTCACCAGCATCAGGAAGACAATCAGAGCTGTGACAATACGAGTAGGGCTGATGGTGATCACTTTGTTGTGTTTCATAAACACCTCCGAATTGGATTTACCTGGCACAACCGGGGCCGGATGGTTTTCCTGACAAGCCCGCACGGGACTTAACGCAAAAAGCGACCACCAGCGCAGGTGCTCTTTGAATCCCAAAGAGATTGCGTTAGTGGTCGCTTCTGAGGACAGAATGCAGGAAGTTAATTTGGCGACCGGTTGGCCAAGGTTATTCAGTTGTGGGGTGATATTACCAAGATTTCAAAAAGTGCGCAAGGTTTTTGGAACATATTTTCTAGTAATCGCGTTCGTGATTTGGCGTTTTCTGTTCAGCGCTCTATTCAGCAATTAACAAGGATATTATTTCACTCCAAATGACCTAAAACCGCATCAATGTCCTTCAAGTTAACGAGCTTTCCATGAACCAGTTGCATTTCGGCCACGGCTGCAGGTGTAAAACCGCTGCGTGCGAATAAGGCATAGTGAACATGCCACCCTTCACCAAAATCGGGTAAATCGCGCAGCACGAGCGGGGTTTTACGTTCAATCAATTCGCGCACAACCTGCCGATCCACACGGTCTGTACCCCATTTACACTCACCAAGCAGAATATCGTGAGTCTTCCAATTCAGCGCAACCGCATCCACCTGTACACGACTACTCCATTGACTGCCGATCTCATCCGGTGTAAAGGGAAGTTGACCTGCTTTCCCTTGCGACCAGACCCAACGCCGGGCAAGTTCTTCAAAAGCAGTTACACCTACAAAACTTCGCAGATTGCGTCGTACGGCTTCAATGACCTGTTCTCTATCAAATGGCATGGATGATAGAAACGGTTCCAGAAACTGGAAATAGAAGCGAAAATATGGATCACTGAGGTGGTAACGGCCACTCCGGGATCTCCCACGTTGAGCTTTGGATTGGGTGACTGGTAGGCGGCGCTCAACCAGACGAAGTTCCTGGAGGGTGTTGAGGTAGAAGTTAACACTTGTGGATGGTATAAAAGCGCGGTCGCTGATATCAGTCATCGTATGCGCACCGCCGCCGATGGCTTTCAGAATACCCAGATAACTATTTGGTTCCCGCACTTCGTCATAGAGAAGGAAAGCCGGCTCTGCCAGGAACATGCTGCCAGGGCTGAGAATAACTTGTCGAATATTTCCAATCAAATCCAAATCTGGATCCAACCAATTGAGATATGCTGGAATTCCGCCTAATATTGCGTAGGCAGCTACACGGGCATCAGCATCCCACTTCGGGAAAAACTCAGCCAAACTGGAGAACGGCAAAGGCTCCAGATGCCACTGCGCGGTCATGCGGCCAAAGAGCGGCGATTGGCGCGACAATAACGTTTCCATGGCTCGCACATGTGAGCCGCATAGGATAATCACAAGTTCGGATTTTTGGAAGTGCTGATCCCAGGCGTATTGTAGAGCCGACAACATTGCCGGATCTGCATCCGCAGAATAGGGTAATTCATCCAGGATAAGGATCTGGCGTTTACCCAGCAATAGTGGAGCGGCGGCATCCCACAATTCGGGCCAGGAGCGATAAACAGGTGCAGATTGAACGGGGACATTCAGCAATTTAGCCATCAACCGCGTGCGCTGCTGGGTTGCATTCTCTTTAACGGCTTCCCAGTACGTGTAGGGCAGACCACTCTGTGCCGCCCATTGCATGAGCAGTTCAGATTTTCCCACACGCCGGCGACCAAACATCAATGCGAGTTGAGCAGGTCCTGGGCGGTTTCGGGTGAGCAGAC
>CAIMZS010000258.1 GCA_903846015.1 uncultured Anaerolineae bacterium
AACCCTTACCCACTGGCGGATTTCTCCGGGAAGAAACCAGCCATCCCGGCGCTGACCCCGCCAGAACTGCAGATGCCAGTTACCACCCGCGATCAGATGATCGACCTGGCCACCCGCGGTAGGCAGGGACAGGCGGCTCCACAGCGCAGAGCAATTGCCCAAAAGATGGCAGCACAGAACATTTTGCCACCACCGGTTCAAATACGGATACTTCAACCAGAACAGGCGCGTCCGCTCTTGGGAGATGTCATCCCAGGTATTGTGCGCGACGCCATCGAGACCGACCTTACCAGTATGCAACCAGGAGAAACAGCATGACCGACATCACAATCTCACACCGCGAAATGCGCCTGGCAGAAACTGTTTCGCGCCAGTTGAGCAATGCGCTTGTTCGTCGCAAACTGACACCCGCTTTCAGCGACTTCTATGTCACCCACCTGGCCGGGATGACCCCGCTGATCGCCGTGCTTGACACTGCCAAACTTGGAGACCACAGTTCTTACATCAGTCCAGACCTTATGCACCAGTTGAGCACCGACCTGGGCGGCATGCCGGTTTATCTCTCGAACCATTCCGGCATTCGCTACGTGGTTTTGCTCTCGCCGCTGCCAAAGCTGCCGCGCAAGGTGGACCTGCCCCTGGATGCGCCTCGCGGCAAACTGGCCATCGGGGTGCGCTTCACCGGCCAGCCGGTGCTGTTGGATTGGGAGACATTTTTGCACCTGGCAGTGCTTGGCAACACCGGCTCGGGCAAGTCGATCTTCTTGCAGTCGCTGGTCTCGCAGGCCATCCGGGACGATATGAAGGTTTTGCTCTCGGACATCGACCAGGCCACATTCGGGATGCTCGAAGGCCACCCCAATCTGGCCGCGCCTATTGCGACCAGTCCACAAGCTGCCCTCGGGCTGATCGAATACGCTCTGGCCGAATGTGATCGACGCGCGGAATTATTCAAAAGCCTGTCGGCGCATCCGCAAAAGCTGAGCGAGTACAACGCTCTTGCAGTGAAGGCTAACATGGATCCCTTACCCCGCATGCTGGTCGTCCTGGATGAAGCCAGCAGCGTACTCACCGCCCTGGGTGGGGCAAAAGGCGCGATGGGTCAAGCCCTGGCCACCCTGGGCTGGCGCGGTCGCAAGTTCGGAATTCACTTCATCTTTGCTGCCCAGGAATTCACCAAGGACATTGTTGGCCCTGTACGCGACCAGGTTGGCCTGACACTTTGCTTTCGGGTGCGCAACGGGCAGATGGCTGAGCGCATGGGCTGCAAGGGCGCAGAACGCATCCCGGAAAATCGTCCCGGCCTGGCGATCAGCGACCGGCATGGGCCGATCCAGACCTACTTTGTGGATAGTTCGGCCTTGTCCCAGGCACAGAATTTGTTGCCTGTCATCAGTGATGATGAACAACCTCTGTTTGCCCGCTCACTGCGTGAAACGGATGGGCGGCTTTCAATCCCAATTCTGGTTAGTTGGGGCAGCCGCGAGCGGGTGGCTCGCCATCTTCTTGAAGCCTGGGAACTACGTGGCTGGGTGATGCGCGACCCACAGCGCGATAATGCGCGCTACATCACGCCAAAATTGGCCCAAATCCTGTCAAACCGCCAAACCGGTCAAACCGCGTCAAACCCGGCATAAAGCTGTCAAACCAGTGTCAAGCCCTGTCAAACCCAAAGTAAGGAGAATTTTCATGAACGAAACCAACTTTTTCTATCTCGGCGAGGACCTCGGAATGGGCGCCAACAAACTGTACGGCGAACCTGGCGGAATACAGGTGCTCTCGCAAGTGGCTACCAACGGCACCCAGCACCTGATGAACTCAACCGGCCTGCGCCAACGCCAGCGCCCACTACAAATCACAACTGAACACGGTTCATCATATATCGGCGAAGGTGCGCACGACTATGGCCGCCCGGTCGAGAACTTGAGCTTCGACAGCCTGATCGGTGCTCAAAACAGGAGCCCGCTGTTGTATGGCTCACTCACGCGTTACCAGCAGCAATATGGCCCCATCAATCAGCCGGTGGTAATGATGGTCGGGCTGCCCCTGCAGATGATGTCCGGCGAAACTGCCAAAGAATATGCCAACCAGGTGCGCCAATGGCTCAAAGGGGTCCACACCTGGCAGGCGGACGGGCAAGAACAACGGGTTGAAATTGCCGATGTGAAACTCACCCCGCAACCGGTGGGAGCACTCTTTGATTATGTCCTGGATGAAACCGGCAAATTTATCCCCGAGCGCGCCAGCTTGCTGAAAGAGGAAGTTGGCATTTTGAGCGTGGGTTTCAACACGCTTGAGATGCTGGTTGTGCGTGATCGCGCACCGGTGGAACGCTTCACGGTCGGGCAAACGGTGGGCGTGCGCCGCCTGCTGGAACTGGTCAACCCCACTGGTGTGTACTCGCTGGGTGAACTGGATATTGCCCTGCGCGCAGGACGCCTGGATATCGAAGCTGTCCTACCGACCTGGGCGCGTGAAGTCAATGGCGAGATCGAAAAACGCTGGGGCATGGCGCTCAAGCGCTTCGCACGCGTGATCGTGGTAGGCGGTGGAGCGCTCCTGCTCAACGAGCAGCTAACCCGCCAATTCAATGGCAAGGCCGTCGTGCCGGACCAGCCGGTGTTGTCCATCGCGCGCGGTCTCTACAAACTGCTGCTGATGAAGAAATAAATGAGCCAGCGCGGACGGCCCAAAAATCCTGAGCGTTCAATCCGGATTGTACTTTCCGGATGGCTGCACCCGGAGTATGACGCGGACATCCTGGCCTGGTTGGATGCCATTCCCAAGGGCCAACGCATGAATGCCTTGAGAGTAGCCCTGCGCAGCGGCGGCCTGGTGACGGATCAAAACCTGGTCAGCAGTCAGCCAGATGAGAGTCAGACTGCGGCCGATGCGCTGCTCGCCAACTGGGAGTTTTGAATTATTGGCAGTCAATAATTCATCTGCAATTTTTTGACTGCCAATAATTCTACGGAAGAAGAACCTGAAACCCTGACGAAATCTGCGGTGATCATACCCGTGGAATCAATGATGATCTTCTCGCCTATTCGTTACCCAGCAGTTCGGTTGAATTGATGGGTACAAAAGGAAAATAAATGAAATTGAAGTTTATCTGGCCACCCGAGTATGAAGAAGAACTCCGCCAGGCAGGTTATCAGCAAGGTTATCAGCAGGGCTATGAAGCGATGCGTCAGTACGCTATCCAGGCGATCAATGGTTATTACTCGCTCGTTTTCAATATCGTCAAAATTCACAACGAAAAGACCAACCACCTTGAGTTGGGTCCAATACCGGCCATCGACAATCCCAAACTTGATAGCTATCTAAGCGGAGTAACTACCCAGGCGGTGATGGCGTATTTCATGGTTATTGAGAACAAAAAACGGATTGCCGAACTCGAGGCAACCCTGGTTACAAAAAACAAAGATGTTGAATATTGGCAAAACTGTAGTAACCAGGCCAGTACCAAACGTGATTCGGACAGATCCCAGGCCGCTTCCGTAACCGAAACAGAGTTGAACGAAGCTCTCGCAGCGAACAAAAAACTCCAGACACGCATCAAGGTTTTGGAAAGTGTTGTGGCTGTAGCCCAAAACGCATTGGACCGTCAGGGAAATAATACCGGGAAATAACCCAGTTAAAGAACTCCCCTGAGCAACCTAATTATTTCCCGGAGAATTGTTTCCATGAATAAATCCCCCAATACCCAGGCCTGGATCAATCAGTTTCCCGAAGGCCAAACCAATCAGAATATCCTGAATTTATTTGCCATTCGCGGTCTGGCCACGATCGAGCAATGCCAGAGCTTGCAAAACGAATTGAACGCCAAACAACTGCGCAGCCTGCTCGCCGCCTGGAGCCAGGACCAGGCTGACAGAACTCCACTCTTGCGCACCCTGCGCATCAGTTACGAACGTCAGACCGGGAACCTGCGCCTGGTGTACCTGTTGACGGAGACCGGCGCGAGCCTGCTGAATAAAATCACACACCAAGACAATGTCGTGGCTTCAAAAATTGAAGACAAAGTCGAGTGTGTGCACGCCGTGGCCGAAATGGATGTGTTTACCCGTGCGCGGGCAGCCAGCCTGGATTGCATTCTCGAAAAGCCGTTTTACTTTGGCCCCAAAAAGGAAAACATTCGCGCCGATATCGCCTTGGTCAAGGGTGAAAATGCCTTTCGCCTGATTGAAATTGAGCAAGCCGCCGAACCGAAACAAGTTCCACGTATTACGGACAAACTCCTGCACCTGATGAATTTCTTTCGCTCCGCTGATGCACGGCAAGTGGAAAACAAGATCCTGATGTTATTTAACCTGGCAAGCGATGACCAGGAGACCCTGCCTCTCTGGCGTAAAGTGGTCACTGCCCTTGAAAAACAACATGGCCCACTGCCTTTTCAACTGCTCACTGCAAACCTGATCGATTTTCTTGAACGGCCAGTCTGGCAGGATTGGGACCAATATCTGGCGATCCAGGCAGAGCAAGTAGTAACCCAGGTTTCAGTTCAGCCCGCCGCTTTCGTTGCTCCACTGGCTGAGCCAATAACCGAGAATAAACCCGAGCCGGTGGATTTGACCCCGCCCTTTCTCAAACACCGCCCGGCAGAGGCCAGCTGCTTCGACATCATCCTGGATGTCTTGAAAAAGGATCTGTTGCAAACGGTGACAGAGAGCGCCGAGGACAACCAGCGCATATTTTTCAATCTGGCGCTGATCATTTACGCGGGTTCCCATTACCCGGACAGCCCGGTTGTGACCAAATCGGCTTTTCCATCCATCTCGTTGGCGCTCCTGTACCGCTATCTGCACGCGCACCAGAACGAGGTCTTACTGGTAAGCCTAAAGCGCGAAATCCGCGAGTTGCAGCGCGCCAATATTCGCGGAGCCAGTCTCTTCCGCGACACCTTCAACCAGTTGGCCTGGACGCTTTTGCGCCATTATGGCTTTGGACGCGGTGGACCACTCCAGGTGCAGGTCAAGGTGCCATCCTTCAGCGATGAGCGCTCAGATATTCATCTCGAATTGCGCTGGGAGGCGGAGACCAGCATGCAGCAGACTTATGGGTTGTCCCTGTTCGATCTGGAAAAGCCAGCACAGAAAGGCGAGTACCTGCCCTATTGGCAATCACCTGTTTCGACCAAGAACAACTGGCAGGTGTTGACCGCCGTTGCCTGGTTGCTGAACGCCTTGTGGGTGTACATGGAAGACCTGGGTTTAAAGCCTGAGGAAACCAGGAAGAAAAAGGCATGAAACTCCCCGACTGGCACGAGCGTTTTCTTGGGCTGACCAATCAGGATCTGGGATTTGTATCCAATGATATTCAAGGCGTTGTTTATGGCCCCGGTCTGGTCTGCATGCGCTGCAAAGTCGACCTGAGCACAGGTGTGGTTGTGGAACGCGGTCAAATCCTGGAATTATTAGGACAGGATTGCGCATTTGGCTATGCCCCGGGCAAATGGCTCAATGCAATGGATATTGGAAAGTACTACCTGAGCCACCAACAGCTTCTCGCAGACCAGGCGCTCAAACCTGGCTTGCGCAGTGCTTTGCGTGGGCTGGAGCTGAGGCTGCAATTGGAGCCGGGTAATAAGTTTGTGTGCGGGATGCGCAATATGCTGATGGACGGAAAAACTTTGTCTGAAGAGCAGGTCAGTGCTGTTGAGAGAAACATTGCAGAAATGGGCGGTCTCAAGGCTATGTTGGGCGCGCGTGACCAGTTGCGGCGGCTGTCGATCCTGGGC
>CAIMZS010000259.1 GCA_903846015.1 uncultured Anaerolineae bacterium
CAATACGCCTATTTCAATGTCGTTGCCTGTTTTGGGACAAGAGCCTGTTATATTCCGCATGCGAGCCAATCCAAAACCACACAACCCCGCTTTCATCACGCTGACCTACAGCACGATAACCCTTGCCGACACGAGCCGAGTAAATAGGGAGGATGGTGTGTACGGGCTTGAAGTGCAGGCCTGGATGCCACGGATCTCGCATGAACTGCCGGTATGCACCTCGCGTTTGTTCCTGGACAGACACCGGCAATTCAGCAAACATCTTACGGAACTTTATCGTAGTGCGAGATTTCACAGCCTATCAGGGTTAAGTGCTTCTGTTTTTCCCGCATGATCCTCGGCCATTGCTTCATCGGCCAACCTCGCTAATAGATTTTGGGTACATGCGAAACTTTTTTGCCATCGGGCCTCATCTTCGATCTCTTCGAGAATCATGGTTGCGAGGGTATCTTGCTCGCTGTCGGATAAGGTCTGAACCCTTTTAACGGCGCGTTCAAGCAACTTGGTCATTGTTTTCTGTTCCTAATCGTTGACTACCAGTGCAGTGCTGCGGCTCAAAAAGCATTTGTAACGCCCGCCGCCGCATTGCGCTCAGACATGATGCAGCTCTTGCCTGATCGTCTCCCTAACCACATCGGCCAGGGTCAATCCCTGAGAAAACTGGCGTAATGCCTCGTTCATCAAGGTTTGGTAATTGCCATTAGTCATCGCGGCTCGCGCCTTGAAGATTGCCAATGTATCGTTGTCAACCCGCATGGTGATTCGGGATTTCCCCCCGTACTCAGCTTGCAGTTTGGCTAGCGCTGGGATTTCGCAGACGCGTTTGGCGTCGGTGAAATCCAGGCCGGAATAGCGGTCATACTCAGAATCGGAATTGTTGTTCATAGCGATTTTTTTGCGGCTGCTTGGCCTTCCAGGCGGAAATGAGTCGCACGCGGTCCTCGCGTAGCGTCCAGACCACGATCAGAATACGACCTTTCGCCCCCATGCCCAGCGTCACAAAACGCGGTTCTTCTTGCGCGTCCGTGTCCTCATGCGTCAGTGCATAAGGGTCGAGTAGCACCACTTGGGCTTCTTCAAATGTCACGCCTTCATGAGCCAGTGGATTGGTAGCGGCTTTCTGGGAGTCATATTCGATCTTCATGGGTTGATTATATGCACAATCGTACATATAATCAAGACTGCTGACGGACTTCCTGTCATTTTTATGGTTTGAAAAGCATTTGTAACGCCCGTCGCCGCATTCCCCCAGGCAAATAACCTTCTTCCACGACCAGACAGTACGCCTGCCGGGAGGATCTCAATTTTTTCAACCATTTTTCCCGAGACCGGAAGCGAATCGACAAACTGGCCGAAAAGTGGATTCGGCTGTCTCGATCCAGGGGATAGCCAAAGAGATTTGCAATCTGAACGGCGTGTTCGTTGAAGGCCTGTAGTCGGTTACCGACCTGCATCAACACCCATGCTTCCGGCCACTGGGACGAGAAATAACGCCATTGGCCGAGTAACGAGTTCACCCGGAGAGGCTCCCAGCGCGGAATTAGCCGCTGCCCATTGAAGCCAAACCACTCGTTTAGCCAAGAATAGCGGTGCCAAAGGGCAGCAGTGAGCCGATGATGACGCGCATGGCGGAAGTGCCCTAAATAGCTGGCCAGGGTCGCCCGGAGTGTTTCGCGCTGGGCGGTATCCAGGCAGACGATCCCGGAACCAGGCGCGGCAATCCGCGCCAAGGCATCCAGTTTGGCACGCAGGTTGCCCACCACCCTCCGACGCACCAAACGATAATGAGGCCGCACGATATAGCCGAGGAAGTTGGCCCCATCGCCAACGGGCCGGGGTTCGGCCAAATCTTTCAGAACCAGTTCCAGACGTGTCCGCAAAAACTCCACGATGGCTTGACGCCAGGCCCGTAACTGCGCCGGGTCATGGTGCAGCAGAATGAAATCATCCACATAGCGCAGGTAGTGCCGACATTTGAGCTGGTGTTTAACGAATTGATCCAGATCGTTGAGATAGACATTGGCGAAGAACTGGCTGGTCAGGTTGCCAATGGGCAGGCCCTTTTCGGGGGGCGCGTTGGCCAGCCGCTTGTATGGCGGTACTCGTGCGAAATCCTCCGGGCGGCCCTGGCGGATGGCGGTATCCGCCGGGTTGCCGGTAAGCAGCCGGCGGGTGAGCCAGAGAAGTTCTTCTCCCCCCCTCCCAACCTCAATGCTGTTGACTTAATCCACACCTCTTGAGGAATTTCTGATATTTTGGAGTCACCCTCCCCATTTGAGCCATAGCTATGCTATCCCTTAATCCCGAACTCGG
>CAIMZS010000260.1 GCA_903846015.1 uncultured Anaerolineae bacterium
ATTTTTGCATGGTCTTATGTTACCATGCTACCCTATATTGCCAAGCATACTTTCCACATGGATGCTTCGGGAATGGGCTATCTTTACGGTGTCTCTGGTCTTGGCTCGGTTGTCGGCACAGTGCTTGTCTCCATCTACTCCAGAAAAATCGACCGACTTGTCTTCATTGCAGGCGGGACAATCCTTTTTTCTCTTGCTCTAATCGGGTTTACGATGACCACTTTTTTGCCTTCAGCGCTTGTTTTTCTCTTTTTGGGCGGCTTCGGCTTAGTGTCGGCGGTTTCGACCCTCAGCGCCACCATCCAGAGTACGGTTGACGACCGTTTCAGGGGAAGGGTCATGAGCCTTTATATGATGGTGTTCATGGGTTTCATGCCGATTGGTAACCTTGAAATCGGCTATCTTTCAGAACATTTTGGTACCGGGATAGCCATTCGCCTGGGATGTATGGTAACGATTCTGGCTGCGGTCGTTCTCGTTTTTTCAAGTCGCGGGGTGCGCATGGCCTACAGCAGTTACAAATCATCGTAACATGCCAGGAAAAGTTGACCGTGTCACCAAGGCGTTCACTCAAGCCCGGAGGCTTTCCGGCCCGCTCTTTCGAACTCCGGCGCGTGACCGCTCTGCAGGCGCTGTGCCAGATCCAGACAGCGGTCAAGCAGGGCGCGCGAACCGTCATGCAGCTTTTTGTTGCGCTTGACCATCTCAACATTGCGCTCCATGTCTTCCGCCGTCCACCCGCGACTGTGAGCAATGAACGGAAACTGGGGAAAGTGCATACCAAGCTCGCCAAAGAAGAGCATCATCTGCCCTGCGACGGCCTGAATGTTGTCCTGTCCTCCCGTCACGATGAACCCCGCAACTTTGTTCTTCAGCATGACGCGGTTCTTCAGCGTGATTTGGTTCTGCACCGTGTTCAGGCGCTCCGCCATCTTGAAGTACAATGAACTCGCCGCACCCCAGCGGATGGGCGTCGCAATCAGAACGACGTCCGCCCAGAAGACCAGGTTCTCATACACCTCGTGCATGCCGTCAGCCGGGTCCATCTGTGAGATGCTGCACGGCCAGGTACAAGCCTGCGCGCTCTTGGAGTAGTAACCTTCGCAGGCACGAAAGGAGAGCTCACGCAGCTTGATCATGCGTGTCTCCAGGGAGTGGTTCATTCGCGCGTGTTCAAGAGCACTTTCTAACAGCGCCTCGGAAGTCGAATAGCGCGGGTTGTTGTTGTCCATGATCGTGGTCGAGATACCCAGCACGCGAAGCGCCCCAGGCTCGCGTCGCGTATCGCGATCAAGCGGATGCGGCGCATGCGCCAGCTTCTGCCGATCGGTAGTCGGTATTTCGCGTATCAGAAGCCGACCGCCCTCCACCTTGAATTCGAAACGCGGCACACGGTCCTCCTCAAAGCCGGGTTCTCCTTCACCTGAAATGCGATGGAACTTCCAGTTGTGCCATGGGCAGACAATGTAGTCACCGTCGAGGGTACCCTGCCCAAGCGGCCCGCCCGCGTGATTGCAGGCACCGTGGATTGTCCCAAAGCGCCCGCCCATGTATGACAGCGCAATCTTCGTGCGTCCAACCAGTATCTGCTGGAGTGGCTTCTTCGACAGTTCGGCCGCTTCTCCAACGTCGTGCCATCTCTCTTCGTTCATTGCTACTTCCTCAAATAATTAGCTGGATCTGCCTAAACTGCAAATTTTTGGTAACTCTTTGTTCCTTGCCTTATCACTTAACAATTTCTTACTGAAAGTATAGTGAAATAATATCGGGCCTTCAAAAAACA
>CAIMZS010000261.1 GCA_903846015.1 uncultured Anaerolineae bacterium
AGTCGAGAGGCTGATTTACTTCCAATATTCTTTAAACAATAAAAGCTTCCTACTCCAAAAAGCCGCTTTGGTCAGGCTACTTCAAACAAACGAGCCAGAATGGCTTTTTGAGCATGCAAGCGGTTGTGGGCTTGTGGGAAAATGACGGAGTGTGTACCATCAGCCACATCGTCGGTTAGTTCATGATTGCGATGTGCAGGGAGACAATGCATTACGATCACATCTTTATCAGCTTCATTTACCAGATTGGCGTTAACCTGATATGGTGGAAAAACTTCTTCACGCCTGCTGGATTCTTCCTCCTGCCCCATACTGGTCCATGTATCGGTGTAAATAACATGGGCCCCTGTTACCGCCTCATGAGGATCACGCAAATAGGTAATTTTGGCACCACTTGCCTTGGCTAAGCTCACACCGGTATCCTGAGCAGCCTGGGGCATATCAAAACCTTCTGGATTGGCAATCGTAAAATTTGCGCCAAGCATAACAGAAATATGCATCAAGGACACAGCCACATTGTTACCATCGCCAACATAAGTAACGTTCAGGCCTTTCATCGACCCAAATTTCTCGATGATAGTCTGGGCATCCGCCATCGCCTGACAGGGATGACTAAAGTCGCTCAACCCATTAATCACCGGTACCGAAGACCACTTTGCCAATTCAAGAACGTGATGGTGCTCAAAAACCCGCGCCATCATGCCTTGAACGTAACCTGAAAGTACGCGGGAGACATCCGCGATAGATTCGCGTTTTCCCAAGCCAATTTCAGCCGGAGAAAGATATAAAGCATCGCCTCCCATGTGGCGCATGGCCATATCAAACGAAACGCGCGTACGCAGGCTAGGTTTTTGAAAAATCAAAGCCAGCACCTTTCCCTTGAAAAAAGGTTTATTGCCACCAGCAAAATATTCCCGTTTAAGCTTAATGGCTAAATCTAAAATATCCTGAATTTCGCTGGATGAATAATCAGACACATCTAAGAAATGTTTCATGTTTAGGCAGTCTCCTTATGAAAATGGAATGGACGCCCCGATCGCCGCGCAGTCGAGATGCTCAATTATGCTTCAATTTTTTCCTGTAAATTGTATCACAGGCGTCTTTTAAGACATCCACGGGGGTATCACAGGAAAAAGATGACATTCCATCCGAATGCTGGGTGAATAAGAAATATCAAAACTTTTTCAATCAAACCAAAGAAAATTTTCGCATGTCAGCCCAAGTCTGACCGATATTTTTTCCAATACCTTACCAAACCATCGACTGACATTCCCACGGGGTTAGCCAGGCGATATGCTTCACTTGCTTCGTGCGTCAGCCCCTGGCTCGCAGCTTGTTTATCCATCCACGCCAGGAAATTTTCCTTTAGTGTTTCCAACGGGGGGTCCGTAGGCATATTGCTCTTTAACCAAATCTCAACATCATTAAGAGCTTTAATAATTGATGCAAGATGCCACTCAACATCGTCGAAAAGCCCAAAGTGAGTCGGCGCTATTTGCTTGAACTTCATCTTCTGTAATTCTGATACACTGTGACGCCATTTTTCCATGTGGAATTCAGGTGGAGGCATTGGAACTCGCAGATAAGGATATCCTGGTATTCTCACAGCGCCAATATCACCTGAAAAACACACATTTTCAAACTGGTAAGCATAGTGGTGCTCAGCATGACCAGGAACATTCAAGGCTCTGAATTGCAAGTTTCCAACCACCACTTCTTCGTTATCTTGCAGAATGACCAGATTTTCCTGTGGAACTGGTAGAAATTGGCCCCACAGGGTATCCATCATGGACCCATAGATACGACCAGCGCTGTTGAGAAGTTTTTCAGGGTTCAGCATGTGGGCCGCGCCTTGTGGGTGCACATAAATTTTCGCGCCCTTTGCTGCTAACGCACCAGCCGCCCCAGCGTGATCAAGATGGATGTGCGTCAATAAGACATGCGTGACGTTGTGAAGATCATAGCCGTAAAACTTTAGCGCTGTACTGAGTGAATCCAGCGTAGAACCAGGGCCAGATTCAACCAGAACAACACCAGAACCGTGTTCGATCATATAAGAAGCAATCGATAACGGACGGCCTTGAAAATTCAAATCGAGAGTGTGGATGGGTGTGTTTGCCATGAACGATTCTCCTGATGTTGGTGAGTGGTCGCGAATTCTGCTAGAACATCGCCTAAATTGGCATTGTTATACACTTTACAAACTGGTACTCCTCGCAGCTCCAATTTTACTGCAAGTTCATCCGACCCGCCCACACCACCAAAGCTATTGGCCATCAATAACAAAACAATGGGACGCAAGTTTCTCTTCTGTAACAGACCCACAGCCAGAACAACATCATCCATCGCGGAAGATGTGATCAACACTGCGCTTGATCCGAGCGGCATTTGTGGAGATTGCAGATCCACAAGGCTGGAAAGCGGCAATTTTCCATCTCCAGTTACAAATGCCAGGGTTTCAAGAACCTTACTTTCTTGACGCTCACTGCGCTCCGCCGGGATAACGGTAAAAACAGGTCCATCAGTAACAAACCCCACGGCGAGCCGCTGAACGATAAAATAATGAGCCAGGGAAGCTGCCAGACTTACCCCATATTCCAATGTTGAAGAAGGAAGATGAATTTCTGGTCGGTGCGAAAAAATCCAACTATCCCGTAATTTTGGAACATCATATTTAAGTTCAGCCTGCACAAACCTTTGAGCATCCAGGAAAATCCATATTTCAGATTGTGGATCCTGCTCAAATTCCTTAACCATTAATTTTCCACGCCTGGCGGTGGAATTCCAATGAATACGCTTTAACGCGTCACCATGATTGTATTCACGTATTCCACTAGCGTGGGGCGTAACTTCAAATGATTTACGTTGAATAGCTTTACCTCCAGGTAACAATCCAGCCAAAGATGGAAAATCCATCACCTGGATAATCAACGGAAGAACCAGTAGCGACGAACCCGGTTGAAAGGTATGTTTTAGTATAAAAAAACCGAATGGATCTCCAGAACTGATTGTCGTAGGGCCTAGCGGAAAAGCCCCGCGGCGGGTCAACCAGGTACGAGCAACGTAAGTACGTCGTTCCCTGCCCCCAATCCAGGTTAACAACCTGGATCCTGACGCCAATGGAAGGCTGGATTCATTTAGAACTTCCACATACAAACGCGGAATGTAGCTCGGGTTAAAAAGTTCAAAGCTTTCTTCAAAGATATCGCCCACACTGGCACGTAAAGACCGGGCTTGACGCTCCATATGTAGACTTCGCAAAGAAATGCGCGCCAACAACCAATTTACTATCAATAAAAAACCACCCAGGTACATGATACGAACGTACAGCGTGGCACCAGTGATGGTCATTCCCAACACGCCTATAAAAAAAAGACTCGCGAAGAGGAATCTGCCAGTGGCACGCATTATGATGTGTAGCTGCCGCCAGGTACCGCCGTAGCCAGTAAAATTTCCTGCACAATCCGCTCAGCAGTAACTTCACGCAAACGGGCAGCTGGATTGGTAATGATGCGATGCCCTAGAATGGATTGTGCCAGGGCTTTAATATCATCCGGTAACACGTGGCCTCTTCCATTCAAAGCCGCGCGAGCTTGCCCTGCCCGGAATAATGCTAGAGAACCTCGTGGACTGGCCCCTAAATATACATCACTGCTGATACGGGTGCGGCGAGTGAGCTCTACGATATAACGAGTAATACTTGGCGCAACATAAATTGATTTTACAGATTCTGCTACAGCCAGAACTTCATCTGCAGAAAAAACCGGCCCAATTGCATCGATCGGATGGCGCAGCTGATGGCTCTCCAATACCCGGATCTCATCGTGTGCGCTTGGGTAACCCAAACGCACACGCAGCAGAAAACGATCCAACTGCGCCTCTGGCAGTGGAAAGGTTCCTTCATATTCGATTGGATTCTGCGTAGCCAAAACAAGGAAAGGTCTGGGCAAAGGATGCGTAATACCATCCACTGTCACCTGGCGCTCATCCATGGCTTCCAACAACGCAGCCTGTGTTTTTGGAGTTGCGCGGTTGATTTCATCTGCCAGAACTATTTGGCCAAAAAGTGGACCGGGGCGAAATTCAAAGCTTCGATTCTCTTGGTTAAAGATGGATACACCCGTAACGTCTGATGGCAGCATGTCTGGGGTAAATTGAATACGAGTGAAAATACAGCCGAGTGACCTGGCCAGCGTTCGAGCCATCACCGTTTTGCCAACTCCCGGAACATCTTCAATAAGTACATGGCCCTGGCAAAGCAAACCAATGACAACAAGTTCAAGTGCATTGCGCTTTCCAATCACCACTTTCTCAAGGTTTTCTAATATGCGTTCGCCGAAAACATTTGCATCGGTCATTGTTTATCCCTTTAGTAAAATATACATTGATTGTACGTGAATTTTGCAGCACGGGCAAGCCAGCCATAGGAACTGATTCCGGAATTAATTTACCAGTATAATAAATATCATGGATGATCTTTTTGACCACGCAATGAATAACCGTATGCTCACCGAAGCCCCACTTGCTGCGAGGATGCGCCCACGCAATCTGGATGAATATATCGGTCAGGAACATATCATCGGCGAAGGAAAATTGCTCCGCCGCGCCATTCAAGCCGACAGATTATTTTCATCAATTATTCTTTGCGGACCACCCGGAACAGGAAAAACAACCCTTGCCCAGGTTATCGCCAATCAAACCAAGAGTCACTTTGAAACACTTTCTGCCATACTGGCGGGAAAATCTGATTTGCGCGATGTCATTGAGCGTGCCCAGGAACGAAATCGGCTTTACAAGCAAAGGACTGTCTTGTTTGTAGATGAAATCCACCGCTGGAACAAAGCTCAACAAGATGCTCTGCTACCTTTCGTGGAAAACGGAACCATTACACTCATCGGAGCAACAACCGAAAACCCCTTCTTTGAAATAATTAAGGCTCTTGTCAGTCGCTCCCGCATTTTTCAATTGCGAAATCTTAACCAAGCAGAGATTGGCACCTTATTGGATAGAGCCATATCCGATTCAGAACGCGGTTATGGTAAACGTCAAATTAAACTTAATCCTGACGCCCGCGCTCATTTGGTAAATATGGCGAGTGGGGATGCCCGCAATGCCTTGAATGCGCTTGAGTTAGCTGTAGAATCCACTCCACCCGATGTAAACGGCAATATTCTAATCACTTTGGATGTTGCGCAAGAATCAATTCAACGCAGGGCTGTTTTGTATGATAAAGATGGAGATGCACACTACGATACAATTTCGGCATTCATTAAATCTGTGCGAGGATCCGACCCGGACGCCGCACTTTATTGGCTTGCCAAAATGATTTATGCTGGTGAAGACCCGCGTTTCATCCTTCGCCGTTTGATTATTTTAGCGGGTGAAGATATTGGTCTAGCTGACCCAATGGGCCTGGTAATCGCTTCCAGCGCTGCCCAAGCATTCGATTATATCGGTTTGCCTGAGGGCATTTACCCCATTGTAGAGACAGTACTCTACCTTGCAACTGCGCCTAAATCCAACAGCGCCGGAGCATACTTTAAGGCAATGCAGCGAATCGAGCAGGAAGGAGCCGGCTCTGTACCCAAGCATCTGCAAGATGGCAACCGGGATAGTCAAGCCACCGGCCAGGGCAAAGATTATGTTTATCCGCATGAGAGTGAAACCCATTTCACTCCTCAACAATATCTGCCCAAACGACTGCTCGGTACTTACTTTTATTCCCCATCAAACCAGGGATACGAAATTCATGTATCTTCACGACTTGATATGTGGCGCAACGCACAGAAAAAAGCCCTTGGGATTGAAAATGAGACCTTTCTTCCAAATTTGCCCCAAGACCAGATCGATAATTTGAAAAGGATTATTAAGTAATGCCATTTTTTTTGCTTATTCGACACGGTGAAAATGAATTCGTTAAGACCGGCAAACTGGCGGGACGATTGCCTGAAGTACACCTCAATGATCGCGGTCAACAACAGGCTGTGGAATTATCTGAAGCGCTTGGACAAATTCCCATTAAGGCCATTTACTCATCCCCAATGGAGCGTGCGCGTGAAACCGCAGCACCAATAACCCAAAAACTTGGTCTGGACTTGCAAATCCTTGAAGGTTTGATTGAAACTGGCATTGGGGAATGGGCAGGGCAGGAAATAAAGTCTCTAAGTAAATTACCGGAATGGAAAACGGTACAGCAATCCCCATCTCGCTTCCGCTTTCCAAATGGCGAATCGTTTATGGAATGCCAGGCACGCCTTGTTAACACCATTGAATCGTTAGTGAAATTCCACCAACCGAACGATATCATTGCCTGTATATCCCATGCTGACCCAATCAAGCTTTTGACCGCTTATTATCTGGGCATGCCACTTGATCATTTTCAACGCCTGGGTTGTGACACTGCATCTGTAACTGTTCTTATGCTCGGAGAAAAAGGGGTTATGCTGGCTAAATTAAACCAGAGACCTCCCTTTAATTTTCCAATTCCTGAAAAAAAAGAAAAATCCAGAGGAAAAACATGATTGTCTGAGCCAACCATGTTTTCAAAAGGAGATTTTCTGTCATCGACAGCTATCAAATTACCAGACATAACCATGGTAATTTATTTTTTTCGTTTGAAAATAGCTGGTTTTCACTCGACAAATTGCATAAATACCTGGTTGCCAAGTAAACGCCCATGCACAGTCAGCCTCAGGACATCATCTACGATCTCCAGTAGACCGTAATTTGTCATCTTCCCGATCTCGTCACCAAAAACGCTCCGAACATCCAAACCAAACCTGGTAGAAAACCCCATTATAGAAATTCCATCGCTGGTTAACCGCAACCCAGTCAGCATAGTTTCTTGCATATCTTCTCGAACAGTGTTTTTGTGATGATTAATGGTGGCTGATGTAAGTGGAAACGGCAATCCGGATTCTCGAGACGAGGTACATCGATCAATATACGTTTTTATCCGCAACACGTTTGAATAACGAAAACCACTCGCATACCCATGTGCGCCTGCGCCAATACCAAGATATTCAAAATTATGCCAATACTGCAAATTATGCTGGCACTGCCGACCGGGTAACGACCAATTCGAAATTTCATACTGTTCATAGCCATGCTCTGCAAGATATTGCATGGTCCATTCATACTGTTCAGCCCCAAGATCCGGATCTGGAATCGGAAGTAAGCCCTTTGCCGCCCATCTACCAAAAGGTGTTCCATGCTCCAGGGTCAAGGCATAAGCAGATATATGCTCAGGGTGCAGCCCCATAATCAATTTAACAGTATGCTGCCAACGTTCAAGTGTCTGCTCGGGAAGACCATAGATCAAGTCGAGATTTATATTGCGAAAACCTGCCCTGCGTGACCAGGTTACGGCATCCACCACGTCAGAATACGCGTGGATACGTTCGAGCATACGCAATTCTTCAGGATTTACGCTCTGAACACCATAACTTATGCGATTAAATCCGAGTAAATATAGATCCCTTAAATATCCCGACGAAACCGTTCCAGGGTTTGCTTCAAGGCTTATTTCAGCAGTGGAGATGATATCAAATTCATCGTGAATAGTTTGGAGTATGGTTTGATACTGAGCCGCTGATAAAAGTGAGGGGGTGCCGCCACCAAAAAATATCGTTTGGACATTTAATTGCGGTATATGATGTCCCAAAGATTTAATCTCGTTGCATAATGCATTAACATAAAGTGGAATCGAAACTTCCTGGCCAGCATAGGTATTAAAATCGCAATAAGCACAGCGGTGTTTGCAAAACGGGATATGCAAATAAAGGCTTATGGGCATTTTACGCACAATTCTTAAATAGAGAATCCGGATTCGCGAGCGTCACGCAAAACTGATAAAAATAAACCACAAAAAAGCACGAAAGAGTTGTCTCATCCGTGCTTTTGAGCATCCACATGGTTACAGCATCAATCTCAATGGTTCTTCCAGATACTTGGCCAGAGTCTGCAAGAACTGAGCCGCTTCGGCACCATCGCTGACGCGATGATCAACTGAAAGGCTCGCCTTCATCCGACAGCCCACCTTGATCTGACCATTCTCTACCACCGGAAGATCGCGAGCGGAACCGATTGCTAAAATCGCAGCCTCAGGTGGATTAATAATGGCGATGAAATTTTCGACATCATACATTCCCAGGTTGCTAGTAGAAAATGTCGATCCATCGACATCTTCTGGCTTTATCTTTCCTTCCCTGGCACGAGCTGCCATTACCTTTACTTCAGCGGAAATCTGGCGCAAATGCTTTTGATCAGTATCTTTAACGACAACAGTAAGCAGTCCACCCGGCACCGTCACAGCAATTCCCACATTCACTGCTCCATGGCGAATGATTTGAGTTCCATTCAGCGATGCATTAAGATTGGGAAATTGACGCAATGCCAGAGCAACAGCTTTAACAATAAAGTCATTTACAGAAATTTTTTCTCCATCTGGTAGCATACCATTGACTTGCTTACGCATTTCATTAAGCGCTTCCATCTTGTATTCATGCGACACATAAAAATGTGGCTGATTTTGCTTGGATTCAACCAACCGGCGACCAATTGCCTGGCGTAGCTTGGTGGTCTGAACAATTTCGTCTGCATGCTTTGCCAACGCGATTGCTGGAATATATTCAGGTGGGGATTTTCCTGCATCTGCCGATGATTCCAAATCCAGGTTCTGACCAGTTTTATTACTCGCCAATAAAGCTTCCACATCCCGGCGCACAATCCGTCCGCCAGGTCCACTTCCAATTATGTGAGAAAGATTAACCCTGGCCTCCTGGGCAACCTTTCGAGCAAGTGGCGATGCTTTCACCAGACCACCAGAGTCAATCGGCGCAGCAGATTCGACAACCTGATTGGATTTTAACGGGATAACACCGGTCGTAGAAGCTGGAACCGCCTTACCGGATTCACTCGGCAACGGGCCTTTTTCTTCATCAATTTTTTCATCAGCTGTACCAATAATTGCGATAGGTGCTCCAACTGGAATTGAATCGCCCTGGCTTGCAAGTAATTTGCGCACTTTTCCGCTGGCCGATGACTCAACTTCAACTGTTGCTTTATCAGTTTCAATTTCAGCAAGCACATCACCCTTAGTGATGTCTTCTCCTTCCGATTTAACCCAGCGAACAAGCACACCTTCGCGCATATCAAAGCCGAGTTTAGGCATAGAAATTGTTTCAGCCATTATTTCAAAACCTCCTTTACAGCCGCTATAACATCATCAACTTGCGGGAGTGCGGCTTGTTCGAGTGTACGGTTATAAGGCAGTGGAACTTCTTTTTGGGCCACTCGTTTAATAGGTGCGTCAATATAATCAAAGGCTTCTTCATAAATACGAGCTGCTATTTCGCTGCCCACACCATAGGATTTCCACCCTTCCTCTACAATGACTGCTCGGTTTGTTTTCTTAAATGATTCAAACACAGGCCCCATGTCAAGCGGGCGCAAACAACGCAAGTCCACGATTTCAACCTGAATGCCGACTTTTGCAAGCTCGTCAGCAGCTTTCATCGAGAGTTCAAGCCCCTTGGAATACGTGATGATGGTAACATCTCGTCCTTCACGCTGGATCTTGGATTTCCCAATAGGAATGACAAAATCCCCATCAGGAACCTCGCCACGAGTCTGATACATGGTAGCATGCTCAATGAAGAGAACAGGATCATTTGAGCGAATAGCTGCCTTTAAAAGGCCTTTGGCATCCATTGGAGTGGCTGGTGCAATTACCTTGAGACCAGGAAAATGCGCGAAAATTGCGTCAGGGGTCTGCGAATGAGTCGCGCCAAGTTGACGACCGCCACCACCAACAGCCCGAATCACTAATGGCAATATAAACTGCCCCCCGAACATATAATGCAGTTTTGCCGCCTGGTTAACAATGTAATCCATCGCTGAAAAAGCAAAATTTATTGTCATTAGCTCAGCCACCGGGCGCTGACCAACCATTGCTGCTCCAATTGCGCCCCCTAAAATGGCATTTTCTGCAATGGGGGTATCCTTCACGCGTTCTGGGCCATACTTATCATAAAAACCCTTAGTAACGGCATATGATCCGCCCCAAACCCCTACTTCTTCACCCATAATAAACACAGATGGATCACGATCCATTTCTTCCATAAGTGCTTGTGAAATTGCTTCTCGCATCGTTATTTTAGACATATTATTCCCTAATCCGCATCTGTATAAATATCTTTGAACAATTCATCCATTCCTGGCTCGGGGCTAGCCTCAGCAAATTCAACAGCTCTGGCGACTTCGCCTTCTGCGCGAGCAACAATTTCATCCAGTTGGGATACTGAAAAGTGGTCCTCAACCAATTTCTGATGAAAGATACCAATTGGATCACTCTCTTCCCATTTCTTTACTTCGTCTTGCTTCCGATAGCGTTCTGGGTCACCCATAGAATGGCCACGAAAACGATATGTCATAATCTCAAGCAAAAACGGCTCCTTTTTGGTGCGAACATGCTCGATTGCCTTTTGGGAAGCCTCGTAAACTTGCAACACATCCATACCATCGACGCGATTATTAGCCATACCATACCCTTCGGCTTTTTGACGAATCTGGGAAACTGCCGAGGCTCTGTCAACAGCAGTTCCCATGCCATATTGGTTGTTTTCGCACACCCACAAAACCCTCAAATTCCATGTTTTTGAAAGGTTGAGCGCCTCATGGAAATAACCGATATTAGTCGCACCGTCACCAAACATACATATTGTCACATTATCATTACCAGCATATTGGTCACCAAGAGCAAACCCAGAAGCAATGGGCAAATGACCACCCACAATAGCATGTCCTCCCCAAAAGTTCTTGGATGTATCGGCCATGTGCATCGACCCACCCTTGCCTTTCGATGTACCGGTAATCTTTCCCAATAATTCCGCCATCACTTCATTCGCAGAAATTCCACAGTTTAGAGCAACACCGTGATCACGATAGGCGGTAATAACCCGATCACGTGGTTCGCGCGCCGCAATCAAACCAGTCGATACCGCTTCCTGCCCAATATACAGGTGCATAAAGCCGCCAATCTTGCCAGCTTGATACAATTCAGCGCCGCGCTCTTCCAATCGGCGGATCAGCACCATTTCATAATACATTTGCAAAAGTTTTTCATTTTTCATAGAGTTTTCTCATTCCCCTTTCTATCGGAAAGGGCCAGGGTAATAGTGGATTGGCGCACAAAACGACGCCGGATTCCCGGCGCCGCATGCGAAATTCCGGCAAATAGTTTAATTAATTACTCAACAAATTCCGGTCAACAAAACTATTTTATCTGATATTTATATCTTTTTTATCAGAATTTGACTAGTGTTTAATAACTCGAATACAAAAACCTGATACGTTTTGAGAGCTGCCGTTTTACAAATGACCTATTAACAATCCATAAAAATGAAAAGATTGAACCGTCCGATTCCTTATGAAGTACACCCCGGTATAGTAATAGCCATCCGCACTGATACACCAAAATCATTGATAGATTCAACCTCATAAAGATATTCTCGAGCTTGTGGAGGATAGTCTGTATAACTGACAGCATCTGTTTTTAAGTTCGACAACATTATTCCATTCCGGTAAAAATGGAACCCGGTTTCGCCACTGATGCCCGACCATCGCAAGATGATTATATTCCGACTTCCACAGCTCTGTTTTTCAACAACCAATTGGGATGGTGCCTGCGGTAAAGGTGGAAAATCTATCAAAGGAAGGTAATCAAAAGACTCTAAATTTTTTAAATTGGATACAATAACCCAGCAACGAGTTGTCGGATTGATGGTTGATTTCACCCATAACCAGGATGAATCCGCATTTCGGCCTAGAGCTTGAGTGTTATGATCTTTCAAAAACGATGTCATCTGAAAATAGTTAACTGCTGGGCCACTGCGACAATTAGTATTTCGTTCAAAGGTAATAATTGGAAAAACAATAAGGGTGGGGCTTACAATAATCACTGGCAAGGGAGTCGCACTTGGAATGCTGGCGGTAACCTCCATAGTAGAAGTAAGTGTAAATGTGGCTGGAATGGTTGCCGTTTCAATAGGAAAATTTTGCAATTGTTGGACAGTTGGGGTGATGGATAGCACTGGAGCAGTGCAAGCCAAAGTCAATCCGATAATAAAAATTAAAGTGATAAATTTTTTATTATACGGAATTAATTTCTTTGAAGGCACGATAATTAATCCCAACGATTCGGCCTTGTTCGGACTAAAATCCGACCACATAAAAACTCATCTCCTGCATCTGGATAAAACCCTGTGAATGCTAATGGGCTTGATTGGTATGATCGGAAGAATCATTGTGAAGCTTTTCATCCTTCCTCACCCAACCTCTACTTGTTGCCAACCAGCCAATAGAAACCATTAATAAGAAAATTGCCAGCGCTATCCAGATCATCCAACCTGGTCCAGCTTGCATACTACCTTCCTCAAAAAATAGAATTGAATGCATATCTCTCCTTTACAACCAGATGTATATCCAATATACGATAGCTAGACAAAAATGTCAAAGGTACCCTGGTCATTGGGCGTAATTCAATATTTCAAAAAATGTTCTGTCTCAATGGCAGGGGCACAACGCGTTGCGCCCCTGAATACTAAAAACAGGCTGACGATCGTCAGTCTTTCCAAAACCAATAGGTTACAGTACACTTTGCCCTACAAGAACTAGAACTACTTCGCACTTTAAAAACAGGACAGGTTCATCGGCATCATCAACGATATGCGCTTCAGGTAATCATGGTGATCTTAGAATCCTTCAAATCACAGTTCAGATAACCTTCAACAGCGATGCTTTACCCCTGAAAATGTGACCCAGTGTTACCCAATATGACCGCATTGCCAAAAAACCAAAAATAATATTCGTGGAATTTGCCCCCTGGTGCTTTTATTAGTGAATAAATTTCCCTGGGTACAGAATGTTGAGGCTGCGGTGCAACTTTTCGGAGGGTGATCTCCTTGACGCGGCTCGATATAGACCCCTGTCCATGCAGGGCATCTCAGGTTAACCAGAAGTAATCCAGTTGATTTAGCGCTACCCATTTTATGGAAGGTGTATATCGCATTGATCGAACTATTTTTTTCATATTCAAGGAAAGAAACGCAGCGGGAATGTATCTATCATCTTCTGAATTTCCGTAATTCAATCCAGCAAAGTTAACACAATATTCTTCAACGAGTTGAACGTCTTGGTTGGAAAGAGTTATAACGGGTAAAATTAAACCTATGTATGCTTTACCACCCGCTGCCGAAGATTTATCGAGTCGCTGTGTGCCTTATCGAGTGTTCCGTCATTTGACACCCATCGATTCACTCGAACAGGCTGCAAATGAAAGAAATCAAGCTCCAGAGCAAGTGGTGCGCAGTATTGTCTTCAGGCTGGGTGCGGGAAATTTCGTCATGATGCTTGTAGCAGGATCAGAACAAATCTCATGGCCGCTATTGAGATCTTACCTTGGGCAATCGCGCATGACAATGGCCAGCGATGAAGAAGTGTTTGAGGTCACGGGTTATCGAGTAGGCGCAGTAACGCCTTTTGGTATATCCAACCCAATACGCATACTTGCAGATCACAACGTATTCATCCATGATGAAATCTCGATCGGGTCCGGTGAACGAGGAACAGCCATCCTCTTGAAATCCGCAGATTTACGCAGTAATATTCAGAAGCTCGAAATCGGCCATTTCGTTCTAAAAAGATAGAATCAATATACTTCGCCAAAATTGTTCCAAGGTAAACAATATGAAAATCGTTCAAGCCATTGCTATCGACCAATTAATGGAAAATCTTCCTGAATATTATCAGCCCTTCGACCTGGGGCTGGTAGAACGGGCGTATAAAGTGGCTGCAGAGGCCCATGTTGAACAAAAACGACAATCTGGCGAACCCTATATCAATCATTGCGTGGCAGTAGCAGCAATCTTATCTGAAATGAAAATGCCTGCCGAGGTCGTTGCAGCTGGTTTGTTGCATGATACTGTTGAAGATACACACCTCACAATGAATGATCTGCGAGATCAATTTGGAGACATAATCGCCAACCTGGTAGATGGGGTCACCAAGCTTGACAGTCTGCCACGCGTGTCCCGCAGCGATAATTTCGGTGAAAAAGAAGATTCGCTTCCACCAACCGCAGAACAAGTTTCAAAACGTAAGAAACAAATTGCTATTGAAGCCATGAGGAAAACCTTCCTGGCAATGAATGATGATGTTCGGGTCGTGCTGATCAAATTGGCAGACCGATTACACAACATGCGTACACTGGGTTTTACAAAACCAGAGAAGCAGAAACGAATTGCTCAAGAAACATTGGATATTTACGCCCCCCTCGCAAACCGCTTAGGGATCTGGCAGATCAAATGGGAATTGGAAGATCTGTCGCTGCGATATGTTGATCCCGAAAAATACAAAGAAATCGCTGAGCAAATTTCAGATCGGCGAAGTGTGCGCGAAGAACAAATAACCGAGATCGTTGAACACCTATCTCGGGTATTAACAAATTCTGGCATTAAAGCTGAAATCAAAGGTCGCCCAAAACATATCTATTCAATCTACCGAAAAATGAAAAATAAAGGGAAAACCTTTGAAATGGTTCGAGATTTACGAGGCGTTCGGTTAATG